>CAZAIR010000248.1:0-4644 GCA_964485225.1 uncultured Burkholderiaceae bacterium | reverse complement strand
CACGGCGTGAAAGGCGGCGAAACGCGCGTGTTCCAAGCTGACAGTCCCCAAGGCCAGCGCTTCACGCTGACCGAACCCGGCAGCCTGCTGCTGTTGGACGACCACCGCGTGATCCACGAGGCCACCCCGATCCAGCCCATCGGCAACGGACCGGCTTACCGCGACACCCTGGTCATCACGCTGCGCGCGGGGGGCTTCCAAGGACCCGGCTGACAATGCGGGGCTGCGCGGGTCGCCCACAAGGCGGGCCGTGACTTCAACCCCCTTCACCCAAGGTTCAGCCCATGCCCAGCTTTTTTGGTCTCCCCCAGCAAGCCCCGCACGAACGCGTGCTCCTCGCCAGCGATGAGGCCAGCGGCCTGCGCACCCTGATTGCGGTGCACAGCACCGTTCGCGGCCCTGCCTTTGGCGGCTGCCGCCTGTGGGCTTACGAGAACGACCTGGCCGCGCACCACGACGCGCTGCGCCTGAGCCAAGGCATGAGCCTGAAAAACGCGCTGGCCGGCCTGCCCTTCGGTGGCGGCAAAGCCGTGATCGTCAAGCCCAAGGGCGACTTCGACCGCGCCGCCCTGTTCGCGGCCTTCGCCCGCGCTGTGGAGAGCCTGCAAGGCGCCTACATCACTGCAGAGGACGTGGGCACCACCACCGCCGACATGCGCGGCGTGCAACAGCACACGGCCTATGTGAGCGGCATCCCCCGCGCAGGCGCCTTCGGTGGCGACCCCAGCCCCAAAACCGCCTGGGGCGTGTTCGTGGCCATCCAGGCCGGCGTCAAAGCCGTGCTGGGCCGCAGCGACCTGCAAGGCACCGAGGTCGCCATCCAAGGCCTGGGGGCGGTGGGTTGGCACTTGGCCGAGTTTTTGCACCGCGCCGGCGCCCAGTTGACAGTGGCCGACATCGACGCCAGCCGCTGCGAGAAAGCCCGTAGCGCCTTCGGCGCCCAGGTTGTGGGCGTGGACCAGATCTTGGCCGCGCCGGTTGATGTGCTGGCACCGTGTGCCCTGGGCGCGTCGCTGAGCGCGAGCACCATCCCCACCCTGCAAGCGCGCATCGTGTGTGGCGCCGCCAACAACCAGTTGGCCGTGCCTCACGATGGCGACCTGCTGCACCAGCGTGGCATCACCTACCTGCCTGACTACCTGGTGAACGCGGGCGGCATCGTCTCGGTGGCGCGCGAGTACCGCGGTGAGGGTGAGGAAGCCTCAGTGATGGCCGAGGTGAGCCAGATCGCCGATCGCGTCGTGGAGTTGCTGGCACGCGTCAAGCTCAGCGGCCGCACCCCAGCCGCCGAAGCCGACGCCTGGGCACAGAGCCTGATCGTTCGTCGCTAACCCTGCCGCCCATGCCGAACCCGCACTTGATGAAACGACTGCTGCGCCGCATGGGCGCTGCCTTGCTGGCACTGCTGGCCTTGGCCGGGGTGGCCCTCGCCACGTACGTCTGGCGCGCCAGCCCTCAAACCAACGGCAGCCAGCAGGTGGCAGGCATCACCGCCGCCATCAACATCGAACGCGACGCGATGGGCGTGCCCACCGTGAGGGCACAAAACCACGTGGATTTGGCCTTCGGCCTTGGCTATGTGCACGCGCAAGACCGCGCTTGGCAACTGGAGTCACAACGGCGTATTGCCAATGGCGAGTTGGCCGAGGCCTTTGGCAAAACGGCGCTCGACACCGATCGCTTCCTGCGCGCACTGGGCGTGAAGCGCTCCGCTGCCGCACGCTGGGCTTGGATGCAGCAGCAGACCGATGCCACCACCGCGCACAGCCGCGCCGTGGTCGAGGCCTACAGCCGCGGCATCAATGCCGCCTTGAAAAGCCAAGTGCGCCCACCAGAGATGGTGATCTTGGGCCTGCCCACACGGGATTGGACGCCCGTCGACACGCTGGCTTGGCACACCATGATGGCCTGGGACCTGAGCAGCAACTGGACCCAGGAGCTGCTGCGCCTGCGCATGGCCCTGCAACTGCCCCCGGCGCGCGCCAACCTGGACGGCTTGAATACCCTGTTCCCGCCCTACCCCGGCGAAAAGCCGCTGTTGCAAACCGACCTGGTACCGCTCTACCGCGGCCTGGGCCTAGGCTCCGGCGGCACGGCCGAGAAGCTGGCCCGCCTGGCCAGCACCGCACCGCTCTCGGGCGTGGAAGGCGCCGGCAGCAACAACTGGTTGGTGGACGGCAGCCGCAGCGACAACGGCCATGTGCTGGTCGCCAACGACCCCCACCTCAAACTGCAGAGCCCCTCGCTCTGGTACCTCGCGCGCCTGGAAGCCCCTGGGGTGCGCGTGGCCGGCGGCACGCTGCCGGGCCTGCCCTTTGTGGTGCTGGGTCAGAACGAGCAGGTGGCTTGGGCGTTCACCAACACCGGCCCCGACACCCAAGACCTGTACCTGGAAGAGCTGCGCGACACACCCCAAGGCACGCAGGTTCGCACCCCCGAAGGTTGGGCTGCGCCGCAGGTGATCGAGGAAGAGATCCGCATCAAGGGCGGCACCACCGAGAAGCTGCGGGTGCGTGTGGGCCGCCACGGCCCCTTTATCAGCGACGCGGGCGCTGGCGCCGACCTGCTGGGCAACGGCAAACGCTACGCTTTGGCCTTGCGCTGGGTGGCCCTGGACACCGCACACGACCCCATCGCCGGCGGCCTGGCGCTGAACCGGTCCCGCAGCATTGACGAGCTCGTGGCCGCCAACCGATTGTTCGTGAGCCCGATGCAGAACGTCCTGGCAGGGGACAGTTCCGGCAACATCGCCTTCGTGGCTGCCGCCCGCGTGCCGGTGCGCCGGGCCGACAACGACCTGCACGGTCTGGCACCGGCCCCCGGCTGGGATGCCCGCTACGACTGGACCGGCTTCATCCCATTCGAACAGCTGCCCCAGGAACGCAACCCGAGCCGGGGCTGGATGGCCACCGCCAACCAACGCGTGGTGCCGACCGACTACCCACACTTCCTGACCAGCGAGTGGGCAACCCCCTACCGTCAGCAACGCGTCCAGCAAATGCTGGCGGCACAGATCAAGCACAACCTCGACACCTTCGCGGCCATGCAGAGTGACCAGGTGTCATTGGCAGCACGACCGCTGCTACCACTACTGAGTGCAGCCCAAAGCAATCACCCATTGGCGCCCGCGGCTCGCGCTGCCCTGCAGGGCTTCACAGGCGACATGCGGGCCGATGCCGCAGCCCCGCTGATTTTCTGGGCCTGGGTGCGACAACTCACCATCGGCGTGCTGCAAGATGACCTGGGCGACGCCCTGTTCGAGCGCAGCTTCGCAAGCCGCAGCTTCCGCGACACGCTGGAGGGCATCGTCACCCGCAACGACGCCGCCTGGTGCGACGACCAGCGCACCCCCGCCCCCGAAAGCTGCTCGGACCAAAGCAGCGCCGCCCTCACCCGCGCCCTCACGGAGCTGCAAGCTCGCTTTGGGGCCGATGTAGATCAATGGCGCTGGGGCGAAGCGCACCAAGCCAAGGGCGAGCACCGGCCGTTTTCTCGCGTGGCGGCGCTGCGGCCCTTCTTTGAGGTCAAGACGCCCGTGGGCGGTGACACCTACACCTTGAACGTGGCGCGGGTGATGCTCAAGCCCGACTGGGCGGGCGATCTCTACACCGACGACCACGGCCCCGGCCTTCGCACCCTGATGGACGCCGGCAACCCACAGGCCTCGCGCTTCGTCACCAGCACCGGTCAATCAGGCCTCCCCTGGAGCCGCCACTACCGGGACCAAGTACCCCTGTGGACCCAGGTTCGCTACTTGCCGCTGTGGGCCGATACACCAGCCCAGCGAGGCCTAACGCTGCACCCTTGAACGAGTGATTGGGCGGTGGGGGCGAAGGCTCAAGCCGACACGTCATCGCCCAAAAACTTGGCCTTGAACGCCGCGGCTTGGGGACGCCGCCCGGCATTACTCATCGCGTTGCAGGCCGATACGAGCAAAGGCTGCAATTCAGCCAGCGACTTGGCCCGTTCAATGCGGATCGAGATCAGGTCGCCCTCCATGCCCAGGGCCTCGGTGATGTCATGCGAGGCTGCCCGCTTGATCGCTTCGAGGCTCATCACCGGTGCCGCCGGCACAGCTGGCGCAGGCGGAGGGCTGGAAGGCGGCGGTGCGGCCGCAACGCTCGCCAGCACCTGCACGAAGCCTTGATCCAGCAAGGTGGCCAAGCCTTCCGCGGCCTGCGGCAGCATGGCGTGCAAGGCCTCGTCGCTGCGCTTGCCATCCACCATGATCAGCAAACTGCGCAAGCGCGGCGGCAGCCGGTAAGCGCGTGTGTCGATTTCCTCTTGGCCCTTGACCGTCTTGCCGAGCACACGTGCCATCGTCAGTTCCTCTCGATCATTCCCCCAAGTACGCCGCGCGCACGCGGGGGTCGTCCAGCAAGGTGCGCCCCTCGCCGGTCATCGTCACCTGCCCACTGTCCATCACGTATCCGCGATCGGCCAGGGCCAGGGCGCGACTGGCGTTCTGCTCCACCAACAGCACGGTCACACCCTTGCTGTGGATGTCACGCACCACCTCGAAAATCTTGTCGACCATGATGGGTGACAGCCCCATCGACGGCTCATCCAACAGCAACACCTCGGGGCGCGCCATCAGCGCCCGGCCCATGGCCAGCATCTGCTGCTCACCGCCGCTCATGGTGC
>CAZAIR010000247.1:0-4678 GCA_964485225.1 uncultured Burkholderiaceae bacterium | reverse complement strand
TGGAGCGCTACACCTTCCCCGCCGAGCAAGGCTGGGCCGACCCCGCCGTGGCGCAAGCCGGCGCCAACGCCTTCGTGCAGCAGTTGCTGCGCCACGGCACCACGGCGGCGCTGGCCTTCCCCACCGTGCACCGCAGCAGCTGCGAAGCGCTGTTTGCCGCGGCCCACGCGCGCGGCATGCGCCTGCTGGCGGGCAAGTGCCTGATGGACCGTAACGCCCCCGAGGGCCTGCGCGACACCGTGGAGAGCGCGGGCCGCAACACCATCGACCTGATCCACCGCTGGCACGGCCAAGGCCGCTTGGCCTACGCACATACCGTGCGCTTCGCCCCCACCAGCACCGACGCCCAGCTGGCCCTGGCCGGTGAGCTGCTGGCCAGCTACCCCGGCACCTACCTGCAAACCCATGTGGCCGAGAACCGCGCCGAGGTGGCCTGGGTGCGCGAGCTCTTTCCCCGCAGCCGCTCTTACCTTGACGTTTACCACCAGCACCGCTTGCTGGGCCCGCACAGCCTGCTGGCCCACGGCATTTGGCTGGACGCCGAGGACCGCGCCCTGCTGCACGAGACCGGTGCCGTCATCACCCACTGCCCCACTTCGAACACCTTCCTGGGCAGCGGCTTGTTCGATTGGCGGGGGCACACCGGCCAAGGCCTGCGGCTGGGCGTGGCCACCGACGTGGGCGGTGGCACCTCGTTGAGCCTGCAACGCACGCTGGCGCAGGCCTACCAAGTGGCCGCGCTGCAAGGCCAGCGGCTGGACGCCTTCACGCTGCTGCACGGCGCCACCACCGGCAATGCCGAGGCGCTGGGTCTCGAGTACGAGATCGGCCGCCTGGAGCCAGGCCTGATGGCCGATGTGTGCGTGTGGGACTGGGCCGAGCCCGACAGCTTGCTGGCCCACCGCCTGCAGCGCGCCAACAGCCTGCACGAACGCTTGTTCGCTTGGCTGATGCTGAGCGATGAACACCACCTGGTGCAGGTCCGCGTGGCCGGCACCGTTCAACACCAACGGAAGCACCCCCGATGAAGTACCTGCACACCATGGTCCGCGTGCGCGACCTCGACGCCTCACTCGCCTTCTACCGCGACGCCCTGGGCCTGGTCGAGGTGCGCCGCACCGAGCACCCCGCTGGCCGCTTCACCCTCAGCTACCTGGCCGCGCCGGGCGACGAAGCCGCGCAGATCGAGCTGACCTACAACTGGCCCGATGCCGATGGCCGTGTCGAGGACCTGGGCAGCGCCCGCAACTTCGGCCACGTGGCTTATGCGGTGGACGACATCTACGCCACCTGCGCCAAGCTGCAAGCCGCCGGCGTCACCATCCTGCGCCCACCACGCGATGGCCGCATGGCCTTCGTGCGCTCGCCCGACCAGATCTCGATCGAGCTGCTGCAAAACGGCCCGGCGCTGGCCCCAGCCGAACCTTGGGCTTCGATGCCCAACACCGGCAGCTGGTGATCCCTCAGTGCCGCTGCAGCGGCCCTTGCGCGGCGGCCAAGGCCACCTGATCGGCACGTTCCATCTCCAGCGCCTGCAACGTGGCTTCGCGCCACAGGCGCGCAGGAATGAAGGTGCGCAGCTGATGCAGGCCGCGCTCAATCAGCTGGGGGTCCAGCGCATGACCCACCTTGGGCAGCAGATCAGCGGTGATGTCAGCCCCCAGCTCAACCCAAGTGCGGGCAGCGTCGACCACATGCTGCGGCGACACCTCCGCGTCAGCCAAGCCGTGCAGCAGGTGCAAGCACACGCCGTCTGGCGCGTGCTGTGGGCGGTGCAAGGGCATGGCCCCAAAGCTCAACACCCGGCCGGCCAGCTGTGGCTCGGTCATCACCGCGTGCAAAGCCAAGGTGCCCCCTTGGCTGAAGCCGCACAGCGCCACGCGCGGCCAATCGAGGCCGAAGTGCTGGGCCCAGGCACGCACCTGGGCCACGAAGGCGGGCAACGCTGCATTCAAGCCCTCCAGGGCCTGGTCGCCATCGAACCATCGGTGGCCGGCCACCACGTCGCTGGCCAGCGCCAGCGGCCCTTCGGGCATCAGCACACCCGCTTGCGGGAATGCACCCACCAGCGCGTCGGCCAAGGGGGCCATTTGCGCGGGCGTGGCGCCATCGCCATGGCACAGGACGAAGAGCAGCGTGGCGTTGCCCTCGGCGGGCAGGTGATGGAGGGCGGGCAGGGTCATGCTTGCAAGCTGTCGCGGGTGGCCAGGGCCACGCGGCGCGCGGCATCGGCAAAGTCGGACACGGTGCGCCCGGCATACAGCACGGCGCGGCTGCTGTTCACCAGCATCGGCCCACCGCCATTGGCCCGCACGGTGGCAGCGGCATCGCCGCCCTGGGCGCCCACACCGGGCACCAGCAGCGGCACCTGGGGCGCGAGCTGACGCACGCGCGCCAGCTCCGCCGGGTAAGTGGCGCCCACCACCAGGCCAATTTGGCCCGGCACTTGGGGCTGCGCGGCCACGCGCGCGGCCAGGTGCTCGAACAAGCGCGGCTGGCCGGACACATCGGCCAGGCGCTGCATTTGCAGGTCGTCGCCGCCGGGGTTGCTGGTGCGGCACAGCAGGAACACGCCTCGGTCTTCGTAGGCCAGGTAAGGCGCCACGGTGTCGAAGCCCATGTAAGGCGACAGGGTCACGGCGTCGGCGCCATAGCGCTCGAAGGCTTCACGGGCGTAGAGCTTGGCGGTGTCGCCGATGTCGCCACGCTTGGCGTCCAACACGATGGGCACTTGGGGCGCCACGCGGCGGATGTGGTCAATGACGCGCTGCAGCTGGTCTTCGGCGCCACAGGCGGCGAAGTAGGCGATCTGCGGCTTGAAGGCGGCCACCAGGTCGTGTGTGGCGTCCACGATGGCGCAGCAGAACTCGGCCATGCGCTCGGTGCGGCCGGCCCAATCGCCCGGGAAGCGGGCGGGATCGGGGTCCAGCCCCACACACAGAACGGATTGGTGCGCGGCGGCGGCGGCCTGCAAACGGGTCAGGAAGGTCATCAAAGGCAAGCGGCACACGCCAAGTGGCCGCGGCAGGGGCTGGGATGGACAGATTGTCGGGCGCGCCCGTCAGCCCGAGAACCACCCCTGAAACCGGGGTGTCGGGCAAGCTGACAACCCCGTGGCACCGCACCTGACCCGGCAACGCCAAACACCCAGGGCACGGGACTTTGGCCAAGCTGGCACGAAGTTTGTAACCAAGTGTGTATCCGTCAACAACCAATGGGACCGGAGCTGACCATGAAATCCCCCTATCGCCTTTTGGCCGCTGCCGCCCTTGCTTGGGGCACGGTAGCCAGTGCCGCTCCCGTCTTCGACGTGGTGGTGAACGTGACCGTGCGTGACTTCCGCGGTGGCCCGAACGGCCACGTCGACTTCAACAACAACGGCACCAGTGGCGTGCGAACTGGCATGGTGCAAACCCAGCTGGACGCCCAAGGCAAGCCGGTGTTTGCGCTGGCCGGCGGCGACACCGCTGCCAACGGCCAAGTGGGCAGCGCCGCCAGCTTCGCCAGCTGGTTCCGTGATTGCGATTCGACCAAGCCCACCACACACTGTGTGGGCCAGTACACCGTGCCCATCACCACCAAGGTGGATGCCGCCACGCAGATCCTGACCTACAGCAACAACTTCTACTTCCCGCTCAACACGCTGACCAACAGCGCGATCTGGGATGTGAGCCAGGCCAACAACTACCACTTCACCAGCGAGCTGGAACTGCTGTTGCGCTACGACGGCAGCAAAGCCGACGGCAACGGCGCCAACAACAAGTTCAGCTTCGCCGGCGATGACGACGTGTGGGTCTTCATCAATGGCAAGCTGGTGCTGGACCTGGGCGGCATCCACCCCGCCGCTTCGGCCAGCTTCGACCTCGACAACCTGGCCGCCGGTTTGGGCATTGGCAACGGCGACGTCTACAGCTTCAAGCTGTTCCACGCTGAGCGTCACACCACCCAATCCACGCTGAACGTGACCTCGGCCCTGGGCCCACCGCTGAACCAAGTGCCGGAACCCAGCGCACTGGCCTTGGCCGGCTTGGCCCTGCTGGGCGCCGGATGGGCACGCCGCCAGCGCCGCGCCTGAGCGGCACCTGGCCTCACGGAACCCCGCCTCGGCGGGGTTTTTTCATGGGCACCCCCGTTTAACCTCGCCCCCATGCCCATCCTTCGCACCGAGCGCCTGCTGCTGCGCGAGGCCACCCCGGACGACGCCGACTTCGTGGTGGCCCTGGTCAACGAACCCGGCTGGCGACGCCACATCAACCAGCCCGATGTGCACGACCGCGCCACGGCCCTGGCTTGGATGGAGAGCCGGCTGTTCACGCCCTACCGCGAGCAAGGGCACGGCTTTTGGCTGATCGAGCGCCTGCGCGACGGCGCCCTGCTGGGCCTGTGCGGCCTGTTCCGCCGCCCGGTGTTGGACGGCCCCGACCTCGGCTACGCCTTGCTGGCGCGGTACGAAGGGCAGGGCTATGCCCACGAGGCCGCTTTGGGTTGCATCGAGCACGCCCGCAGCGTGTTCGGCTGGTCGGAACTGCTGGCCATCACCAGCCCCGGCAATGTGCGCAGCGAGGCGCTGCTGACGCGCCTCGGCTTCCGGGACGAAGGGCCGCGCCAACTGGCGGGCTACGGCGGGCCGTCCAACTGCTGGCGCCTGCGGCTCTAGGCGCGTGGGCGGGCCTTCAGC
>CAZAIR010000246.1:0-4698 GCA_964485225.1 uncultured Burkholderiaceae bacterium | reverse complement strand
CTGGCGGCGCGCTTCGACAACCTGCGCGAAGGCACCCGCGCCAGCGTCGTCGTCGACCGCAGCGCGCCGGTGGCGTCGGCGGCGGCCTCGACGCCCGCGGTGCGCTGAGGCGCAGGTCAGCCGGATCCGGGTTCCCCGGTCCGGCTGCGGCCCCCTCGGGGGGTAGCGAACGAAGTGAGCTTGGGGGCTCTTGACCATGTGGATCACCCGCGTCTCGATCAACAACCCCGTCTTCGCCACCATGGTGATGGTGGCCTTGTGTGTGCTGGGCTTGTTCGCCTACCAACGCTTGGGCGTGGAGAACATGCCCGAGGTCAGCCTGCCGGGCGCCTACGTCGACGTGCGCTACCCCGGCGCCAGCCCATCGGCTGTGGAGCGGGAGGTGGCCAAGCCGCTGGAGGAGGTGCTGAACACCATCGCCGGCGTCAAGCGCATCACCTCACGCAGCTTTGAAGGGCGCGTGCAGCTGAACATCGAGTTCTCGCTCGACACCAACATGGACCGCGCGATGCAGGACGTGCGCGACCGCCTCACCATGGCGCAGTCCAGCTTCCCCAAGGACGTGAAAGCGCCCAACCTGGTGCGCTACCAAGAGGGCAACCAGCCGGTCTACGTGGGCGCCTTGATCAGCCCCACCCGCAGCAGCCGCGAGCTGAGCGTGATGGCCGAGCAGATCTTGACCAAGCGGCTGCAGCGCATCGAAGGCGTGGCCGTGGTCAACCTGTGGGGCCAGACCAGCCGTGAGCTGCGCATCGACCTGGACCCGCAGCGCCTGCGCGCTTACGCGGTCACGCCCTCTGAGGTGGCCGCAGCGCTGCGCGAGGCCAATGCCGACCAGCCGGTGGGCTTGCTCAGCGATGCACATGCCGAGAGCACGCTGCGCGTGGAGGGCCGCATCCGCGACCCGCGCGCCTTCCAAAGCGTCGTGGTGGCGCGCCGCAACGGCTTGCCCGTGTTGCTCAGCGATGTGGGCACCCTGCAAGAGCGTGAACGCGAGCCCGACACCATCAGCCGCATCAACGGCCAAAGCAGCATCGGCTTCAATGTCTTCAAGCAACAAGACGCCAACATCGTCAAGACGGGCGATGGCGTGCAAGAGGCCCTGGCCGAGCTGCGCAAAGGCCTGCCCAGCGATGTCGAGATCCGCGACATCTGGGCCAGCAGCGAGTTCGTGAAGAGCTCGCTCACCGGGCTGAAGCACACCTTGATCGAAGGCGCGCTGCTGACGGTGGCCATCGTGTTCTTGTTCCTGCACAGCTGGCGCTCGACCGTCATCACGGGGCTGACGCTGCCCATTGCGGTGATCAGCAGTTTCATCGCGGTCTACGCCTTCGGCTTCACGCTGAACTTCATGACCATGATGGCGCTCAGCCTGGTCATCGGTTTGCTGGTGGACGACGCCATCGTGGTGCGCGAGAACATCGTGCGCCATGTGGCCATGGGCAAGAGCCACCGCCAAGCGGCCTTTGATGGCACCAATGAGATCGGCCTGGCCGTGTTGGCCACCACCTTTGCCATCTGCGCCGTGTTCGTGCCGGTGGCCTTCATGGGCGGGGTGATCGGCAAGTTCTTCTACCCCTTCGGCATCACGGTGGCGGTGGCGGTGCTCGTCAGTCTGTTTGTGAGCTTCACGCTCGATCCCATGCTCAGCGCCGTGTGGCACGACCCGGGTGCCGCGTCCATGCGCCGTGCGCGTTTCATCGGCCCCGCCATCGCCAAGCTGCTGGATGGCACCGACTGGGCCATGGCCAAGCTCAACCGGGGCTACGAGCGTGCCATCCGTTGGGCCTTCAGCGCGCGCCGCTACCGCGTGTTTGCGCTGCCGGTGCCCATCTACGCTCGCCCATTTGGCAGCGACAACCGCCGCGACAAGACGCAGGCGCGCCGCTGGCGCCTGATGACCCTCACGCCCCGCGGCCTGGTGGCTTGGGGTGGCGTGGCCAGCTTTGTGGTGGCCTTGGCGCTGGCGCCCTTGGTGGGCAGCGAGTTCGTGCCCGAAACCGACCAAGGCTTCACCCAGCTGAGTTTGCGCATGCCAGCCGGCTCCAGCCTGGAGCGCACCAACGAGAAGGCGCTGCAGGTGGAGCAGCTGCTGATGGCCATGCCCGAGGTGAAAACGGTGCAAACGACGGTGGGCGGCAACGGCGAGGGCTTCAACACCAGCCGTGCTTCGGCCAGCATCAGCATCGCTTTGAAGGACAAAAAGGAGCGGACGCTCAGCCAGAAAGAGTTTGAAGCCAAGGCGCGCGAAGCCATCGAGCGCATCCCCGGCGTGGAGCTCTCGGTCGGCTGGGGCAAGCCCATCTTCGTAGCCATCTTGGGCAATGACAGCGAGCAGTTGGCGCGCGTGGCCAACGAATTCGCCGCCAAGCTGCGCAAGGTCGAGGGCACGGTGGATGTGGAGACCACCAACAAGCCCGGCTTGCCGGCCTATGCCGTGCGGGTGAAGGACTCGGCCGCGCGCGAACTGGGCTTGAACCCGCCGCAGCTGGCCGCAGCCCTGCGCACCTTCGTGAACGGCGACGCCGCCACCTACTGGACCGCGCCCGACGGCGCGCAGGTGGAGGTCAACCTGCGCCTGCCCAAGGACCAACGCGAGCGCATCGAGCAGATGGCCAAGCTGCCCGTGGCCTTCGCGAAAGACGGCTCGCCGATCGCTTTGGACCAGGTGGCCACCATCGAAGCGGTGTTCAACCCCGAAGTCATCCGCCGCCAAAACCTGCAACGGCGCGAGGCCGTGATCGCTGGCGTGGACGGGCGCTCGGTGGGCGAAGTCAGCGCCGAGGTGCAGAAGCTGATCAAGGAGACGGAATTGCCTCCCGGCATCACGTTCGACGTGGGCGGCCAGAGCAAGGAGCAGGCGGAAGCCTTTGCCGGCTTGCTCGCCGCCATGGGCCTGGCCGTGATCTTCATCTACATCGTGCTGGCCAGCCAGTTCGGCAGCTTTGTGCAGCCCATCGCCATCATGGCCAGCTTGCCGCTGGCGCTGGTGGGGGTGATGGTGGCGCTGCTGGCCTGGGGCAGCACCTTGAACGTGTTCTCCATGATCGGCCTGGTGATGCTGATGGGCCTGGTGACCAAGAACGCCATCTTGCTGGTGGACCGCGCCAACCAAATGCGCCGCGAGGGCATGGCCATCACCGAGGCCTTGATCGAAGCCGGGCTGACCCGCATGCGGCCCATCATCATGACCACCGCGGCGATGGTTTTCGGCATGCTGCCCCTGGCGCTGGCCTTCAACGATGGCGGCGAGATCCAAGCCCCGATGGGCAGGGCCATCATTGGCGGCGTGCTGTCCTCCACCGTGCTGACTCTGCTGATGGTGCCGGTGCTTTACAGCTACCTGGTTCGCGACAAGCAGCCTGGCCTGGCGCCCGCCTCGCCGCCAGCCACTCCAGCCGGTGGCGCGAGCGTGGGTGCCTTTGCACACGACCGCGATTGAGCGCCAGGGGCGTCCGGATGATCGGGGGCTGACACGGGGGGGAGAGCGTTTGGGCTTGCGGTAAGGTCAGGGCTCTGTAGCGCCATCCCTGACCCACTGTGCCGCCCCCGCCTCCGCCTCCGCCATCAGCCATCGAAGACCGCGAAGCCTTAGCGGCCGGGACGCGCTTTGGCGAGTTGGAGATCCTGAGAACGTTGGGCGTTGGAGGTTTTGGCATCGTCTACCTTGCCCGCGACCACGCCTTGGAGCGTGAGGTGGCGATCAAGGAGTTCATGCCGGCGCAGTTGGCCCAGCGAGGCGCAGACGACCACATCTCGATCCGCTCCAACAGCAACCTGAGCACTTTCGAGATCGGTCGGCGCTCCTTCGTGAACGAAGCGCGCTTGCTGGCCCGTTTCGACCACCGTTCGTTGCTCAAGGTCTATCGCTTCTGGGAAGCCAATGGCACCGCCTACATGGCCATGCCTTATTTGCAAGGCCAAACGCTGGGGCGTTACCGCAAAGAGCTGGGCCGGGCCCCAGACGAGGCGTGGCTCAAGCAGTTGCTATTGCCCTTGCTCGACGCATTGCAGTTGCTACACAACGAGGGCGTTTTCCATCGTGACGTGGCGCCCGACAACATCTGGATCAATGCCGCCGATGGTGTCCCCGTGCTGCTGGACTTCGGTGCCGCGCGACGCGAGATCAGCGACCGCACGCAAAGCTTCACCGCCATCCTCAAGCCGAGCTACGCGCCCATCGAGCAGTACGCTGAAAGCACCGCGGTGCGCCAGGGCCCCTGGACGGACCTGTATGCGCTGGGGGCGGTGCTGTACCACCTGCTGACCGGTACGTCGCCGCCGCCGGCGACCGCCCGCACCCTGGCTGATGACTGTCAGCCCCTTGCCGAGCGTGAGGCGCCGGAGTTGGCGCCTTACGGCAAGCCCTTCTTGCGACTGATCGACTGGGCGCTCGCGGTTCGTCCGGCCGATCGCCCTCAGTCGGTTGCCGATTTCCGCGCCGCTTTGTTGGGTGAGTCACTGGCCCCAGAGCGGCGCACCCCTTGGGTCCAGCCCACCCAAGCCGCCCAGAGCCCCTACCTGCCAACGCAGGTGATTGAACGATCCTCCGCGGAGCCGGTGGTGATGGCGATGTCCGTGGCGCCAACGACGGAGCACGCAGAGGCCCCAAGCATGCCCGGTGACGGAGCCGCAGCAGGGCAGGGCGGTCGCGCAGGGAGCGCTTTGGCCACGACCACCTCTATCCGCCGCTCCAGG
>CAZAIR010000245.1:0-4719 GCA_964485225.1 uncultured Burkholderiaceae bacterium | reverse complement strand
GTCAGGGTGTTGGGCACCTGGAAGGCCACGCGCGGCTTCATCGACTTCATGCGCGAGTCGAAGTTGTCCACGTCGATTTCCAGGAACTTGCGGTCGCTCACCGGCGGCAGCGGGTCTTCGGGTTTGCCGGACAAGTCGGCCATCACGCCCATCACGAAGGGCAGCTGCACCTTCTTTTCGGCGCCGTACAGCTCGACGTCGTATTCGATCTGCACGCGCGGGGCCCGGTTGCGGGCGATGAATTTCTGGCTGCTCTTGCTCATCTGAGGGCTCCTGGACGGTCGTCGGTCAAACCGGGGCGGGGATGGACGCCAAGGCCGCGGCGCCGACGGGCGCTGGGGCTTGGCAAAGGGAACGGGGGCCTGGCGGCAACGGGGTGGCGGCGATCAAGACGGGAACTCCAGCGTCTCGGGGTCGACGCCCAAAATCTTGGCCACTTCGCCGAGTGCTTCGGGGGCGAACTCACGCACCAGCTGCAGGAAATTGCGGTCGATCAGGCGCTGAGCGCGGCGCAGCAAATGAGACGCGGGGTTGGTCGGCTCGTGCTGTTCCAAGTAGTCACACACCAGGCCGATGGCGCGCACGGCGTCGGCTCGGCTTTCGATGCTGCCCAGCCCACCACCGCCCCGGCTGCGCCGCACCGGCGCTGCGTCATCGGCATCGCTGTCGTCACCGGTGAGGCTGCTGATCTCGTCATCGGCCGAGGGCGCTGCACCGGGGGAGACCGAGGCCACATGCTGCAACAGGGTGCGCAAGGGCTCGAAGTCCGGTTGCTCGCCATAGCCCACGCGCGTAGACAGGCACTCGACCAAGGCATCCAGCGCGCTCAGCGCAGCGCCTGCTTGGGTGGCCACATGCGGGTTGTCGCCCACCGCGTCGGCCAGCATGCTTTCGATCTGGCCGCGGCTGGGGGTGGATTCGTCGTCGCGCGGGATCAAGTGGCCCAGGGCGATCTCGATGTCGCGCACCGATACCTGGCCGATGCTGCGGTCGCGCAGGACCATCGCTTGGCGCACATCACCCAGTGTGGCGCTCAGGTTGCTGAGTTCGCTCAGCACATTCAGTCGCGCAAAGGCGTCGCCGTCGTCGGGTCTGGGATGCAGCTCATCCCACCAGCGTGTCAGCAGCTGCTCGAACAGGCGCAGACAGGGCCCGAGCACCTGGAAGCCTTCGGTGGCCAGGCGGGCGCGCATCCACAGGCTGGCCACGCGCAGGTCACGGGTGCGCTCATTCAGCGACTCGGCCAAGCTGCGCACGCTCACCCAGTCCGGTGGCTCAGCTGGGGAGAACTGCGTTTCGGGTTTTCCCGCGGCCGCTTGCGTCAACGCCAAGAAGTCGTTGTCGTACTCCAGATCGGCGCCGCAGCGCTCGTCTTCACTCACGCCCACCAACCAAGGTGCCAACGCCGGATCCTCCAGCGCCAACAGCGGGTCAAGTGGCTCGTCGTACGGTGTGGTGTCCATGGGGCGGGGAGGGCGGGTTGGCGGCCCAGCGCGATGGCGGTGGGGCCGGGTTCGAGCGGTAAGTAACGGCCCGCGGCGGATAGTTCCGGTTGCGGCTGGGTGCGTGCGTGGGGGCAACATCGCCGACGTTGGTCATCCGGCCGGGAACGCAAGTGCCCGCTCTGTTACTCACCACCGCTACGACGCCTGGCGGCGTGCCGCTCACTGCAAAGCCCAAACCCGATGTCGCCCACTCCCTTGAACGACGACGACGCCACCGTCATCCGCCCTTTGGGCGGTGCCTTACCTCCGTCCGGCCCGGCCGCGCCGCCAGCTGAAGGCGAATACGGCAACACCCTGCCAGTGGGCACGCTCTTGGGTGAGTTCGAGATCACCCGCGTGCTGGGCGAGGGCGGCTTCGGCATCGTCTACTTGGCCCGCGATCACGCGCTGGAGCGCATGGTGGCGCTCAAGGAGTACATGCCCTCGGCGCTGGCGCTGCGCGGCGAGGGCGCGCAGGTGATGGTGCGCTCCGAGCGCCATCGCGAAACCTTCGCCGCCGGCCTCAAGAGCTTCATCAATGAAGCCCGTTTGCTGGCCCAGTTTGACCACCGCTCGCTGGTCAAGGTTTACCGATTTTGGGAGGCCAACGGCACCGCCTTCATGGTCATGCCCTTCATCGAAGGGCAAACCCTCAAAGACACCCTGCGTGCCATGGGCGAGCCCCCCAGCGAGGCTTGGTTGCTCGGTTTGCTGGCGCCGCTGACCGAAGCGCTGCAGGTGTTGCACAACGAGAACTGCTTCCATCGCGACATCGCGCCCGACAACATCATCTTGGTCAGTGGCAGCGGCCTGCCGCTGTTGCTGGACTTCGGTGCCGCACGCCGCGTGATCGGCGACATGACGCAGGCCCTCACCGTCATCCTCAAGCCTGGCTACGCCCCCATTGAACAGTACGCCGAAGTGCCCAGCATGCGCCAGGGGCCGTGGACCGACGTCTATGCACTGGCCGCAGTCGTCTACTTCGCCATCACCGGGCAAACGCCACCGGCCAGCGTGGGCCGGTTGGTCAAGGACCACTACCAGCCCTTGGCTGACTTGGCGCAAGGCCGTTACAGCGAACGTTTGCTGCGTGCCGTGGACCGTGCGTTGCAGGTGCTGCCCGACAACCGCACACCTGACATTGCCGCCTTCCGTGAAGACCTCGGTTGGCCCGCGCACCGCAGCGTGGCCGACAGCGAACTCGCCACGGTGATCCATGCCCCCGCTGCCAGTCCTGCGGCGCCGCGCACCGCCCCCAAGCCGTCGCTGTCCACGGCGGCCCCCGAGCCGGCTGCCCGTGCGCCAGCCCCTGCCTCAGGCGGTGGGCGCAAGGGTCTGTGGATGGGCTTGGGAGTGGCAGGGCTGGCGGTGGCGGCAGGCGCCCTGTGGCTGCTGGAGCGTCCGGGTCCGGCAAGCCCTGAGCCCATGGCGGTGAGCGAGCCGGTGGTGAGTGCGCCAGCGGGCCCAGCCTCGAGCCCGGTGGTGCCGGCGCCCAGCCCCGCGGTGCCGGTGCTGGCCGCTGACGATCTGCTCGGGCAGTTCAACGAAATCGTCCGCGCCCAAAGCGGGGACCTTCAAGTTCAGGCCCGCTCTGAGCGGGCGCAACTGCGTGTCGACAAGGACGAGTTGCGCTTTGAACTCACCGCCTCTCAGGATGGCCACGCCTACGTTTTGTTGCTCGGACCCGATGGGGCACTGACCCAACTGTTCCCCAACGCCAAGGCGCAGAACAACCGCGTGAAGGCTGGGCAGACCCTGCGCCTGCCCGGTGGCACCTGGCCACTCAAGGCCACCGAGCCGGTGGGCATGGAGCACTTCTTGGTGCTGGTGACCCGTGAGCCCCGCACGTTCGCGCCGTTTGCCACGGGCAAGGACGAGTTCTACGGCTTCCTCAGCCTGCCTACCCGCGCGCCCGCGGACACGCCTCGCTGGCTGTTGGGTCGACCTGACTGCGGGCGCCCGACCTGCTCCGACGCCTACGGCGCCGCCGTTTTCAGCGTGGACGTGATCAAGTAGGCACTTCACCTCGGAACTTCCGTTCCTGTTCTGGTTACACAGCATTTGTCACACCCCTCACAAGGGGGCAGCGAATTAGTCGCGAACTGAACAGGGGACGTATCTGGAAGCCAACCCGTCGGCAGCCGCAGGGCTTGTGCCGGTTGCAGCGAGCCCTGACCTCGACACCTTCTTGGAGGCTGCCGCTGGCGGTCCGGTGCTGTGGGCCAGCGAGGCCGACGGACGCACGGTGATCTGTAGCGGTTCACGGCCCTCTGTCGGCGCCCGTGCCGACGTCGAGACGTTGTTCCGTCAGGCGCTGCGTGATCGCTATTGCGGTGCTGCCTGCCTCGCGGCCGAACGCGCCTGCCACTTGCCCCGCCGGACTCGCCATCAGTTGCCATCCCGCACCGTCCTTCGTGCAGCGGCTTGTGCCGAGTCGGTTCAGTCCTTTTACTTGGCCGAGATGGCGGTGCTCCAGTTCGAGGTCTCGGCTGCACTGGGCGGATGGCGTTTTCGCCGGGTCTGCCAAGAGATGGGGCTTGGCCCAGCCCAGCTATCGCCGCCGCGCTGCGCTGCGTTGGATATTGAGATGTCGAACTTCCTGCGTAGCGCACTGCCTGTCAACGCAGAACTGGCTACCGCGCAACTCAAGCAACTGCTCGCACAAGCCTTGCATTAGCTCGCCCCAGGCGCCACGGCTGCGGGATTGCCCGGCCCCTTGGCTGCGGGGGGTGCCGGCTGCGCGCTGACGCCTGCGCGAATGCGCGGCGTCTATCCCAACGTAGGCGCTGCCGTGCGTGCGGCGCCGCTCGTTTGGAGTCTGCGATGAACCCTGTTCCCGCCTCGGCCGAGCTACCGGCGCCCATCGACACCGATCAGGTGTTCAGTGAGCTCTTCGGCACCCACCGCGATCGCCTCTACCGCTTCGTGCTGCGCCACATCGGTCATGCCACTGAGGCCGAGGACTTGGCGCAGCAAGCCTTTGTTGAAGCTGCCCGCACCTTTGAGCACTTCCGTGGCGAGTCGCAACTCTCGACCTGGCTTTACGGCATCGCCATGAACCTGGTGCGCAATCACTTGTCGCGCGCGCCGCAACGTCTCTACCAATTCGAGGACGAGAGCGCGCTCGATGACACGCCCTCAGGCAGTGTCGACCCCGAGCAGCAGTGCCACCTCAGCCAACTCATGGTGATGTTGCAGACCGAGCTGGATGGCCTGATGCCTGAAATGCGCGAAG
>CAZAIR010000244.1:0-4734 GCA_964485225.1 uncultured Burkholderiaceae bacterium | reverse complement strand
GTCACCCAAGTGGTTTACGAGTGCTATCCGGATTGAAGGTGGTGGGCGCGTGCATCTCTTGATCCTCGGCGGCACGGGCTTCACCGGGCCGCACCAAGTGCGCGAAGCGCTGGCCCGCGGCCACCGCGTGACGGTGTTCAACCGCGGCCAGAGTCAGCCGACGCAGGCGCTGGGCTCTGAGGTGGAGCAGCTGGTGGGCGACCGCGACCGCGCCAACTACCGCGCGCTGCAGGGGCGGCGGTTTGATGTGTGCATCGACAACGCCAGCAGCGTGCCGCACCGGGTGCGCGACGCCGCTGCGGTGCTGCGCGGGCAGGTGGGGCATTTCATTTGCATCTCGACGATCTCGGTCTATGCCGATCAGTCGCGGCCGGGCCAGGACGAATCCGCCGCGCGGCTGCGCTACACCGAGGCGCTGGACCCGCTGCAGATCAGCACCGACGCATTGCGAGCCAACATGGCGCTCTACGGCCCGCTCAAGGCCCTGGTGGAAGACGAAGCGCTGGCGGCGTTTGCCGGCGCTTGCACGGTGGTGCGGCCGGGTTTGATCGTGGGGCCGGGCGATGAGACCGACCGCTTCAGCTACTGGCCGCTGCGCTTGCTACGGGGCGGGCCGGTGTTGGTGCCGCCCATGGGCGACCGGGTGAGCTGGATCGACGCCCGCGATCTGGCCGAGTGGACGGTGCGCCTGGCCGAGACGCGCCATTGCGGCGTGTTCAACGCCGTGGGCCCGGCCAGCCCGGTGACGATGGGGGACTTGCTGGGCGCGCTGCGCGATGCGCTGGGCAGCAGCGCCAGCTGGGCGGAGGCCAGTGCCGATTGGCTGGCCGAGCAGGGCGTGCTGCCGTGGTCCGACCTGCCGGTGTGGCTGCCCAGCACCGGCGACACCGCCGGCTTGCACCACCACAGCCACGCGGCGGCGGTGGCGGCGGGTTTGCGCTTTCGGCCGGTGGCGCAAACCGCGCTGGACTTCATGACCTGGTGGCAGACCCAGACAGCAGAACGCCGCGCTGCCCCCCTGCGTGCGGGGCTGAGCGCGGCGCGCGAGGCCGAGTTGCTCGGCCGGCTGGCTTACTTGTAGAAAGCCTCGATCACGCCCTTGAGCTTGACCGTCAAGGGGCGGCCCTTGCGGTCGACCGAGCGCCCGACCGGCACTTTGATCCAGCCCTCGCTGATGCAGTATTCCTCGACGTCAAAGCGCTCTTTGCCGTTGTAGCGGATGCCGACGTCCCGCTCGAACACGGCCGCCACGTGGTGGGGGCTGCGGGGGTCGACCGAGAGGCGGTCGGGCAGGGGCGTTTCGGCGGGCGTGGGAGCGGGGCTGGTCGGGGCGTCGGTCATGGCGTTCGGCGGGATCGGGAGGGGGCGGATTGTGGCCTTGGCCTTTAGCGCATGCGCACGAAGCGCGTCTCGGGCTTGTCGTCCGAGCGGTGCGCGGTGTCCACGTTGGCGCGCATCACCCAGGGGCGCACTTGGTGGTGCAGGGGGATGAAGTAGGCCTCGTCACGCACGCGGGTGAGCACCGAGTTGATGAGCGCGTTGCGCTTGGTCGGGTTGACTTCCACCTTGATGTCATCGATGAAGGTGTCGATGCGCGGGTCGCTCAGGCGCCAGTAGTTGAAGTTGCCATCGGCGCCGCCAGCGCGGGTGCGCATCAGGCTTTGCAGGGCGTACTGCGCGTCGAAGGTGGGCACACCCCAGCCGTAGAGGAAGAGCTGGAACTCGAAGCGCTGAACCTTGGGGCTGAAAGTGGCGAAGCTCTCGGTTTGCAGCTTGGCCTTGACGCCCACGCGAGCCCACATGCTGACGACGGCCTGGCAGATTTCCTCGTCGTTCACGTAGCGGTTGTTGGGGCAGTTGAAGGGCACTTCAAAGCCGTTGGGGAAGCCGGCTTCGGCCAGCAGCTTCTTGGCGCGCTCGGGGTCGGCTTTGACGGCGGCGTCCAGCTCCTTGGTGTAGCCGTTCACGCCGGGCGGCACCATGATGGCGGCCGGCACCGACAGGCCGCGCATGATGGCGCGCTGGATGCCGGCGCGGTCGATGGCGAGGTTCAACGCCTCGCGCACGCGCTTGTCTTTCAGCGGGTTGCCCTTGACGTTGCTGCCTTTGAGTTCGTCCGAACCTTGGTCCATGGCGATGAAGATGGTTCGCACCTCCGGCCCTTCGATGACCTTGAGCTTTTTGTCGTTCTTGAGGCGGGCCACGTCTTGCGTGGGCACGTCGGTCACCAGGTCCAGCTCGCCGCTGAGCAGGGCGGCAATGCGCGTTTGGTCGCTCTTGATCGGGGTGTAGATCACCTCTTTGGCGTTGCTGGCGTTCTTGGCGTCCCACCAGCCTGGGTTTTGGGTCATGGTCAGGCGCTGCTCAGGCTGCCAGCCGGTGATGCGGTAGCTGCCCGTGCCCATGGCATTGCGGGTGGCAAAGGTTTCTTCCTTGGCGGCGAAGTTGGGCGGCGTGAGCGCTTTGTTCTTCTCGGCCCAGGTTTTGCTCATGATCCGGAAGTCGACGATGTTGCGCGTCAGGATCGGGTTGGGCGCGCTCAGGATGAAGTCGACCGTGTGCGCGTCGACCTTTTTCACCTCGTTGATACCGGCCACAAAGGCTTGCAGGGTGCTGGTGGGGCTTTTGATGCGGCCGAAGCTGAACACCACGTCATCGGCCGTGAACGGCGTGCCGTCCTGGAACTTCACGCCTTTGCGCAGGTTGAACCGGATTTGCGTGGGGGTGATTTCTTTCCAGCTCTCGGCCAGTGCGCCTTCCACCTTGTAGTTCCGGTCATAGCGGGTCAGCCCCTCGTAGGTGTGCTGCAGCAGCGCGCTGGTGGTGCTGTGGTTCTGGCTGTGAGGGTCCAGCGTCAGGATGTCGTTCTGCGCCGCCCAGCGCAGGGTTTGGGCCTGGGCCACGGGACTGAGCGCGACCAGGGCGGCCGCCAGGGCCAGGACACGGAGCGAGCGTTGCATCGAGGGAACTCCCAAGAAACTGGATGAAAAGGCGGATGCTAGGGCCTGCGCGGGCCTAAGACTTGTCTGGTGGCTGAACGTCCAAAGGGGCATCGCAGCCGATGCCGGCCGCGATCCAGCGCCGGCTCCAGCGCCGCAGCAGGGGGTCGAGCCAGGGCAGGGTGCGCTTGAACAGGTGCAGGCTGGGTGCGCGCAGCAGGCCGCAGCGGTAGCGCGGTTGGTCGTCGTCCCACTCTAGTGCGCTGCAGCTGCCGCTGCGCCGGCGGCTGGCCAGCATGCCCACCGGACAAGGCTCGGCCAGGCAGCAAACCCCGCAGCCGTTGCACGGCGCGCCCAAGGGCGGCTTGGGCGGTGCCTCGGGGTGGATGTGGATGATCAGGTTTTGACGCCCAGCTCGCGCAGGCGCTCGTCGAGGTAGCTGCCGGCGGTGTAGCGGTCGCTGAGCACCACGTCAGAGCGTGGGTGCAGGAACAGCGGCAGGCTCACGCGGCTGCGCTTGGCGCCTTCGCCGGTGGGGTTCAGCACGCGGTGCTGGGTGCTGGGGTAGTAGCCCTGGCTGGCCTCTTGCAGCATGTCGCCGATGTTGATGGCCAGGGTGCCGAAGTCGCAGGGCACGTCGCGCCACTGCTGGTCGGTGCCCATCACTTGCAGGCCGGGCTCGTTGGCGGCGGGCAGGATGGTGAGCAAATTGATGTCGCCGTGTGCTGCGGCACGCACGGCGCCGGCGGGCTCGTTGCCGGTCAGCGGCGGGTAACGCAGCACGCGCAGCAGGGTCTGGCGGCTGTCTTTGATCATGTTGGAGAGGGGCTCGCGGTAAGCGCGTGCGATGTCGGCCGGTGTGTGCTGCTCCACCCAACCCAGCAACTCAGCGGCCAGGGCGTTGGCCTGGGTGAAGTAGTTCAGGGCATCGGCTTTCAGTGCCTCGGGGATGCGACCCCAGGGGTAAATGTGAAAGTACTCTTTGATGTCCTTTTGCTGCGCGCCCTTGGCGGTTTCGCTGATGGCGGTGCTGAAGTAACCGTCTTGGGTTTCTTTGCTGAACGCGTAGTGGTGCTTGTCTTCACCGTTGAAGAAATCCAGCCAGGTGGCGTAGATGCGCTCCACCAAGGCCTGCGGGATGGGGTGGTTCTTCAGCACCCCAAAGCCGGTTTGGTGCAAGCTTTGGGTGAACTTGGCTGCGGCATCGGGGTCTTGGTAATCAACGACTTGGACGTCCATGTGGGTCTCTTTTCACGGGAAGTGGCTCAGTCTAGGCCCGTTGGTTACGGACGGTTGCGGCGCCGAGATTCGGGAGTACAGTGCCGACCCTGTGCCGGTACGCCGGCGTGTTCGAACGTGTTTGTCAAGCCCTTCCCGCCAGACCTAAACCGTCGGGGTCGCAATCCGCCAACCGGCCAGGCCGTACTGCGGAAGGTTCTGTAACCAGCCAATTGCCCTGGAAGCCGGGGCGTGAGGTCAGCGAAATGATGCAGCAATACAGGTTGAACTCGTACCTTTTCGGGGGCAATGCGCCCTACGTTGAAGAGTTGTACGAGGCCTACCTCAACAACCCCGGTTCCGTGCCGGACAACTGGCGCGAGTACTTCGACGCCCTCCAACACGTGCCTGCCACCGATGGCAGCGAGGCCCGCGATGTGGCCCATGCGCCGGTGGTCGAAAGCTTCGCGCAGCGCGCCAAAGCCAACCAACTCAGCACCAAAGCCAGCAGCGCTGACCTTGCCGTGGCCCGCAAGCAGGTGCACGTGCAGTCGCTCATCGCGGCCTACCGCTTCTT
>CAZAIR010000243.1:0-4738 GCA_964485225.1 uncultured Burkholderiaceae bacterium | reverse complement strand
TGGGGTGCCAGAACACCGTGCCGGGGCTGTGCTCGTCCAGGTGGAACAGGTCCAGCTCTTTGCCCAGGCGGCGGTGGTCGCGCTTCTCGGCCTCTTCCAAGCGCGTGAGGTAGGCCTGCAGGTCGTCCTTGCTGGCCCAGGCCGTGCCGTAGACGCGCTGCAGCATTTCGTTGCGGTGGTCGCCGCGCCAGTAGGCGCCGGCCACCTTCATCAGCTTGAAGTGCTTGAGCTTGCCCGTGCTGGGCACGTGGGGGCCGCGGCACAGGTCTTCGAAGGCGCCTTCGCGGTACAGGCTGACGTCCTCACCCGCGGGGATGCTGCCGATGATCTCTGCCTTGTAGGCCTCGCCCATGGCCGTGAAGTGGGCAATGGCCTCGTCGCGCGGCAGCACGCGGCGCTCGACCTTTTCGTCCTTCTTGGCCAGTTCGGTCATCTTGGCTTCGATGGCCGTCAGGTCCTCGGGCGTGAAGGGACGCTTGTAAGCGAAGTCGTAATAGAACCCGTTCTCGATGACGGGGCCGATCGTGACCTGGGCGTCGGGGAACAGCTCTTTGACGGCGTAGGCCAGCAGGTGGGCCGTGCTGTGGCGGATCAGTTCCAAGCCGTCGGCGTCCTTCTCGGTGACGATGGCCAGTTGGGCATCGGCGTCGATGACATGGCTCAGGTCGACCAGCTTGCCGTTGACCTTGCCGCCCAACGCGGCCTTGGCCAGACCGGCCCCAATGGAAGCGGCTACTTGGCCCACGCTGACAGGGCCGTCGAACGGGCGCTTGGAGCCGTCGGGCAATTGAATGGAAATCATGGATTCAGCTCCTGGAAACGACAACGCGGCCTCTGAGGGCCGCGTTTGGAAGGGAGAACAGGCGAAAGACTTACGCGCAGCACCACGCGGCGGGGGCGCGCTCAACGGTGAAGGTCGTAGTCCGCGGTGTCATAACCGTCGTGCCTTTCTCGCTCTTTCAAATGGGTGGGGTGGACTTGAGTTTACAGCGGCAGGCTGGCTACGGACCCTTGGCGGCTGAGCTGGTCGAAGGCGTCGGCCAAGCGCTGGCTCTCGGCCACAGCTTGGCGCCAGCGGCGCTGGCGTTCGGGCACGTCGTGCGCCAGCTGGGTGAAGTCGTTGCGGTCGGGCAGCTTGCCCGCCGGCAGACTGGCCACCCAATCGGGGCTGGGCACCAGCAGCACCAGGTTGTCGAGGAAGGCGCTGCTGCGGTGGCGGTGCTTCAGGGCTTTGTCGAGCCAGCCGGGGATCACCTGGCGCTGGAAGTGCGGGTAGAGCACCAAGGGGCTGTCGCTGCCCTGCAGCGCGCGGTAGTCAAGGTGCAGGTGGTAGTCGGTGATGCCGCCGTCCCAGTAGGTGCCGCTGGGCGCACCCGGCAGCTGGGTTTGCGCCTGCAGCCAAAACGGGATGGAGCAACTGGCCAGCAGTGCGGCGCGCAGGTTGCCGGGGCTGAGATGGACCTCGCGGCTCGGGAAATCGGCCAAGCGCAGCGGGAGCGCGGCACGGGCATCGGAGAACACCACGCGCTCCAACCACCGGCCCAGCATCGGTCGGCTCAGGGCGTTGGCCCCGAAGGCGGCGAGGTAGCCCAGGGGTGTGCGCCAACGCCCTTCACGGCGCAGCAGCGCGCCCTTGCCCCGGCTGGTGACGATGTGGAGGTGCCACTGCGGGTGGCTGAGCAGCGTGGCCTCATGGCCGGCAAAGTGCTCGCGCAAGATCTCGGCAAAGCCGGCCGAAACGGCGGCGGCGCTGGGGCGCTTCTCGCCCGGGCGGGCGTCGTAGCGCTGGCCGATGTAGGCCTCGGCCATCGCCGCAAAAGCGGCTTCGGCTTGATCGGGCCGGTGGGCGGATGCCGCGGTGGCCATGCGCCAGGCGCCGATGCTGGCACCTAGCAGGTGCACCTTGCGCGGCGCCTGCGGCAACCAGTGGCCGAACAGGTAGCGGTCCAGGCCGTTCAGCACCAAGCCTTTGGGGCCGCCGGCGGCGCCGGGTACCAAGCTGACATCGGCCGCTTGCAGACCCCGCTCGGCCAGGCGCGCTCGCGCCGCCGGACCGGCGAAAACCTGCAGCACTTGCATCAGAACTTGTGCTCCCAGTTCACGCTGAACCAGGGCTTGCCGTCGCGCACGTTGGCGTTGAAGTCGCCGTTGCTGAAGCGCGTGGTGTTGCGGTTGGGGGCTTGGAACAGGCCGTTGGCGCTGAAGCGCAGGCTGTCGGCCTTGGCGACGTTCCAGAGCACGAAGGTGTCAACACCCCGGGCCTGACCGGCTTCGAGGCGCTGCAGCGCGGTTTGTTGCACCTCGTAGTCGGGGGTGTACTGGGCGCTGAAGCCCAGGCTGACGGGCACAGCCTTGAAGCGGTAGTCGGCACCGAGGTTGAGCGACCAAGGCTGCTGCTGCTCCAGGCGGTTGTCGGGGCCAGGGATGTCCTTGACCTTGCTGCTGTAGAAGTTCAGCGAGGCTCGCAGGTTCAGCGGCGTGGTCAAGACGAACAGGCTGGGCATGAGCTCACCAGCACGGCCCTTGAGCTCCAGCTCCAGCCCGGTGGTGCTGGCGCGGCTCAGGTTGATGGGCGTGGCGACCCAGCGCTGCGAGGTGGCCCACGGCACAGTCTGCAGGCTCAAGCCGCTGCGGATCAACCCGGTGATGCGACGGTGGAACACGCTAACTGACACCAAGCCGCCGCCACTGAGGTAGTTCTCCCAGGCCACATCCAGGCCGGTGGCCAGCTCGGGCTTGAGCAGCGGGTTGCCGACGCGATCAGGTGCCGTCGGGGTGTTCAGGCCATTGGTGGGGAAGTCGGTGTTGATGGTCGGGCGGGCGATGAGCTGCTGCACATCGGGCGCCTTGTAGCTGCGGGTCAGGCTGGCGCGGACCAAGTCGCGGCCCTTGGGGTCGGGCTTGAAGTTCAGGTGCAGCAGCGGGGTGGTGACCGTGCTGGTGCTGCTGAAGCTGCTGCCGGTGCCTTCGCTGCGCACGGCGATGCGCTCACTGCGCAGGCCCATGTAGGCCGACCACTGCGGGTTGATCTCCCACTCATCCTGCACGAACACCGCGCTGCGGTTGATCGTGGCATCGAACGGCTGGCCTTCGAAGCCAGGCAGCAGGTCCACGCCGTTTTGCACCGTGCGGCGCTGCTCGTCGCGGGTGCGGCGCTCCAACTCGGCGCCGGTGGTGATGGTGTGGGCTTCGCCGAGGTACTGGCTGTACTTGCCGCTCAAGCTGGCATTGCCGTTGTTGCCTTCGCCCGTGGTGACACGGCTCAAGCCCAGCGTTTGGTAGTCGAAGCGGAAGTCAGCACCACCCCGGCCCACAGCGGCGCGCAACTCCACTTTCTGGTCTTCGTCAAAGCGGTTGTTGTATTGCAGGCTCAGGCGCGAGGCCGCAAACGTGCCTTTGTTGAAGGTGGATTCGGCGAAGGCGCGGTCGGTCGTGGCAGGGTCGACCACGTCCTCCTGCACCGCCACGGCACCCTGGTTGCGGAAGCGGTTGCTGATGAAGAAGCCTTGTAGCGTGAGCGTTTCGTCGTCACCCAGCTTCCAGTTCAAGCGCGGGGAGATGTTGAAGCCTTGGCCAAAGGGCTTGTCGGTGCCTTCGGCTTCGCGGTCGCGCACGCCGGTCGGGTTGGTGGTCGACGGGGTGAAGCGCCGGTTGGCGGTGTCGGCCTCCAGGCGCCATTGGTAGAAGGAAATCGGCAGCACGAGGCCCACACCACCTTTGCGATCGCCATAGGTGAAGCTGCCATTCACGATCGGGCGCTCAGCGTTGTAGCCCAGACCCAGGCGAAGGTCCTTCTGCACGACGCGCGGGGCGTCTTTCAAGATGATGTTCAGCGTGCCTGCAATGGCCTGCGCGGATTGGTCGGCAGTGGGCGACTTGGTGACTTCCAGCCGCTCGACTTGGGCGGGGTTCAGGTTGTCCAGGCTGAAGCCGGGGGGCGCGGGTTCACCATTCACCAAAATCTGCGTGTAGGCACCGCCGAGGCCGCGCATGCGCAGCTGCCCGCCCGAGACGTTCACGCCGGGCAGGCGCTTGAGCACATCGCTGAGCTGGGTGTCGCCGTACTTGTCGAGCTCCTCGCGGCCGTACAACTGTTTGGCCACAGGTTGACGGCGACGCAGCTCGGTGTCGGTGGCTTGGCGGCTGCGCACCTCCACGCGGTCCAGCGCCTGGGGCTGGGCGGGGCGGTCGTCGACTTCCTGTTGCGCCCAAGCGGGAAGGCACGCGATGACGGCGGTGGCGATGAGGGTGGGCTTGAACAACATGGGGGCTTAGCGTTTGGTCTGTGCCTTGGCGAAGGCGGCAGCCAGAGCATTGCCCATGGGCGCGTTGTTGGCGTTCGTCATGCCCACCGTGCGGGAAGACACCCCCCTGTTCGGCGCCGCACCGGAGGTGCGCTTTTCAACCGGTGCGTCCATCTTCATGCTGAGCGAAATGCGCTGGCGCTGCAGGTCCACCTCCAGCACCTTGACACGCACGATGTCCCCGGTCTTGACCACCTCACGGGCATCGTTCACGAACTTGTTGGCCAGCTGGCTGACGTGAATCAGGCCATCTTGGTGCACGCCCAAATCCACAAAGGCACCGAACTGCGCGACGTTGCTGACCGTGCCTTCCAGCACCATGCCGGGCTGCAGGTCTTTAAGGTCTTCGACGCCGTCGTTGAAGCGCGCCACCTTGAAGTCGGGGCGCGGGTCGCGGCCGGGCTTCTCCAGCTCGGCCAGGATGTCCTTCACCG
>CAZAIR010000242.1:0-4802 GCA_964485225.1 uncultured Burkholderiaceae bacterium | reverse complement strand
TGGCTTGCGGCGCATGGCGCGCAAGGTGTCGGCTTTCAGGCGGATGCCGCGCGAAGTGCCGCTCACCAGCTCCAGCACGCCCTTGCGGGCCAAGGCCTGCAAATGCTCTTCGGCGGCGTTGGGCGACTTGAAGCCCAAGGTGCTGGCAATCTCGGCGCGGGTGGGTGGCGTACCGGTACGCTCAATGGAGCGGCGAACGAGGTCGAAAATCTGCTGCTGGCGGGGGGTCAGGCTGGGGTTCACGCGGGGCTCCTGGCGAACTGGATGGACATCCAGCACCTGCATTTTTATACAGGAATCGTGAATGGCAGACGTGGCAGCACAAGTTTTGATCATCGGCACCGGCGGCACCATTGCCGGACGGGCCGCCAGCGCGGCCGACCACGTGGGCTACACCGCCGGCGCGGTGGGCATTGACGAGCTGGTGGCGGCTGTGCCGCCGCTGCAGCAGCGCAAGTTGGCCTTTGAGCAACTGGCCCAGCTCGACAGCAAGGACATGGACTTTGGCACCTGGGCGCGCTTGGTGCGCCGTGTGCAAGAGGCGCTGAACGACGCCACCGTGGCCGGGGTGGTCGTCACCCACGGCACCGATACCCTGGAAGAAACGGCCTACCTGCTGCACCGCTGCCTGGTGGGCAGTAAGCCGGTGGTGCTGACGGCCGCCATGCGTCCCGCCAGCGCGCTCGGGGCCGACGGCCCGCAGAACCTGCTGGACGCCGTGACCCTGGCGGCCACGCCGGGCGTGCAGGGCGTGTTGCTGTGCTTTGGCGGCCAGGTGCACGCGGCCGAGGGCCTGCGCAAGGTGCACAGCTACGAGCTGGCGGCCTTCGCTTCGCCCGACACGGGCCCGGTGGCGCGCATGGAAAACGGCCAGCTGCGCCAGCTGCACCCCTGGCGGCTACCGGTGGGGCAGGGCGCGCCCGCCTTGCCGCTGGAGGCCAGCCAGTGGCCCCGGGTGGAGTTCGTGCTGAACGCCGCGGGTGCCGATGGCGCAGTGGTGGCCGCCTTGGAAGCCGTGGCCCAGCGCGAGGGGCGGCGCTTGGGCCTGGTGGCGATGGGCACCGGCAACGGCACCTTGGCTGTGCCTTTGGCCGCCGCGCTGTACGACGCCATGGCGCGTGGCGTGGCCGTGCTGCGCACCAGCCGCTGCGCTGCCGGCCCGGTGTTGGGCGATGGCGGCTTGCCGCACGCAGGCCCCTTGAGCCCCGCGCAAGCGCGCGTGCACCTGCTGTTGCAGCTGCTGGCCTGAAGTTGCGCCAGAAACGAAAAAGTGCCCCGCAGGGCACTTGGATCAACTGGGCTGAGGGTGCTCAGGCGATGGTCAGCGTGACGTCGATGTTGCCGCGGGTGGCGTTCGAGTAAGGGCAGACCTGGTGGGCTGCGGCCACCAGCTGCTCGGCGGTGGCGCGCTCCATGCCGGGCAGGTGGATGGTCATCTTGACCTGGATGCCGAAGCCGGCCGGAATCGGGCCGATGCCGACTTCCGACTCGATCGCCACGTCAGCCGGCACGGCCAGCTTCATCTTGCCGCCCACCGCCTTCATGGCGCCGATGAAGCAAGCCGCGTAGCCCACCGCGAACAGCTGTTCGGGGTTGGTGCCGTCGCCGCCAGCGCCGCCCAGTTCTTTGGGGGTCGAGAGCTTGACGTTCAGTGCGCCGTCGCTGCTGGCGCCGGTGCCTTCGCGGCCGCCGGTGGCCTTGCCGTGGGCGGTGTACAGAACTTTGTCGAGAGCCATGGTGCTTCCTTTCGGGGGGGTGCCGCTTCACGCGGCGGAGGTGGGTGCCTGCGCCAGCTGCAGTCGCAGGCTGTGCAGACGTTCGGTGAGGGATTGCAGCTCTTCCAGGCTGCAGGCGGTGGCGCAGGCCAGCTGGGCGGGGATCTCACTGGCGCGGCGCTTGAGGGCGCGGCCTTTCGGGCTCAGGCGCACCAGCACGCGGCGCTCATCCGCCGCGTCGCGCTCGCGGCTCAGCAGTCCGGCTTGTTCCATGCGCTTGAGCAGGGGCGTCAGGGTGCCTGAATCGAGCGACAACTGCTCGCCCAGGGCGCCCACCGTGGGGCCGTCGTTTTGCCACAGCACCAGCAGCACCAGGTACTGCGGGTAGGTCAGCCCCAGCGGCGCCAGCAAGGGCTTGTAAAGCTTGGTCATGGCCAGGGAGCTGGCGTACAGCGCAAAACACAGCTGCCGGTCCAGCTGCAGCCATTCGGGGCTGTTGGCGGGAGGGGCGGTGCGGCGGGCTGGCATGGGTATGAATGTAGCTCGCAATTGAATTGCGCGCAATATAAATTACGCTCGATAGAACGAAGGTGCAGGGCTCAGTCGCCCGCGGCCACGCCTTCGCGGCGCGGGTCGGCCCCCGCCAGCCAGAGGCTGCCTTGCCGCTGCAGGGTGTGGATGCCGCTGGTCAGCTCCGCCTCTTGCACGCGGTGCCCGCGCTCACGCAGTGCGGCAAGGGTTTCGGGCTTGAAGCGGCCGGTCTCCAGCACCGCTGTGCTGCCGAACTGCGCGAAATTGGGTAGGTCCACGGCGGCTTGTGGGCTCAAGCCGGCCTCTACGCCCCCTAGAAGCGCTTTGGCGATGTAGTGAGGAATGGCCAGCCCGCCGGGCGAGCCCAAGCTCATCACCAACTGTCCGCTGTTGCGATCGAAGACCAGCACCGGGTTCATGCTGGAGCGCGGGCGCTTGCCGGCTTCGGCCCGGTTGGCCACCGCCATGCCCTGTGCGTTGCGCGGCTGCCAGGCGAAGTCGGTGAGCTGGTTGTTGAGCAAAAAGCCGCCGCTCAGGCCCGTGCCGCCATCGGCCAAGATGCGCGCGCCGAATGAGGCCTCGATGCTGGCCGTCAGCGCCACCGCACAGCCAGCGGCGTCGACCACGCTGAGGTGGGTGGTGCCGGCCTCCATGGACTCAGCCTGCGGGGCGTGGGCCTTGAGCGTGCTGGCGGGCTGCCCAGCGCTGACCTGTGCGGCCGCGCGTGGGCCCATCAGTTGGGCCCGTTCGCTCAAGTAACCAGCATCCAACAGGCTGTGCCAGCTGCCAGCCGGCGGGCTGACAAAGGCGGGGTCGGCGATGTACTGGTCGCGGTCGGCCTGGGCCAAGCGCGCGGCTTCGATGTAGCTGTGCAGCCATTCAGCGCTGGCTTGCCCGCCCTCCAGCATGGGCTGCGGTGCGCGCTGAGCCAGCAGGCCCAGCACCTGCCCCATCACCACAGCGCCCGATGACGGTGGCGGCATGCCGCAGATGCGCCAGCGCTGCCAGTCGTGGCACAGCGGCTCGCGCGTCAAGGCTTGGTAGCCGGCGAGGTCGGCTGGGGTGAGCGTGCCGGGGCGCTCGTGGCTTTGCACGCGCTGGCTGATGTCCTGCGCCACGGGCCCTTCGTGCAGGGCGCGGCTGCCTTCCGCTGCCAAGCGCCGAAGGACGGCGGCCAGCGCCGGGTTGCGCAGTTGGTGGCCCACCGGCAGGGCGCGACCGTCAGCTTGGTAAAAGAAGGCCGCCGCTGCGGGCTGCAAGCGCAGGTGTCGGTCGGCCTGAAGGCTCTGGTTCAAGCGCGGGCTGATCGGAAAACCATCGGCCGCCAGGACTATGGCCGGTGCCACCACCGTCGCCCAGGCCAAACGCCCGTGCTGGCGATGAGCCAACTCCAGCATGCGCACCATGCCGGGCACGCCCACCGAGAGGCCGCTGACCACGCCTTGCGCAAAAGGGCGCGGCTGGCCGTTGGGCAGCAGGAACAGCCCCTCGGTGGCGCCAGCGGGCGCGGTTTCGCGGCCGTCGAAAGCCTGCACGCTGCGGCGGCCGTCGAAGTGCAGCAAGAAGCCGCCACCGCCAATGCCGCTGCTTTGCGGCTCCACCACCGCCAGCACCAGGGCAGCAGCCACGGCGGCATCGGTGGCGGTGCCACCTTGGTTCAGGATGCGCCGACCGGCCTCGGCCGCCAGCGGATGGGCGGCCACCACGGCCTGGCGTTCAAAGCGCCAGCCGGGCTTGGTCTGGCGGCCGGTGGCAATCTCCGGCGCAGGGGGCAGGGCGACGGGGAGGGCGGCTGACTTGTTGACGGCCCCACAAGCGCCGAGAAGCAGGCTGATGAGCCCCCATCCCAGTACTGGCAGTGGCCGCCAGCGCTTCATGTTTGAAGCAAGGCTTCGACTTGCTCACCCAAGGCCAGCCAGCGCTGCTCGGTGGTGTCTACCTCGTCGGCGAGGGCTTTCAAGCGGCGCCCAATCTCGGCCAAGCGGGCCGAGGCAGCGTTTCCGTTAGCGAGCTCCGCCTCCAAGCGCGCGCGCTCAAGGCCTAGGCTTTGCAACTGGCGGTCGAGTGCGTCCATCTCTTTCCGCAAGGGAGCCGCTTGGTTGCGGGTGGCCGCGCTGGCCTTGCGCTCAGCCGCTTGCGCGGCAGCCCCCGTCAGGGCCGCGGTTGGCGCAGCCACCGGGGCCTTGCTGCCCTTGCCGCTGCGTTCGGCCTTGGCGTTCTTCGCCTCTTGTTTCGCGCGTTCGTTCAGCCAGCGCTGGTAGTCGTCCAGGTCGCCCGCGAACTCGGTCAACGCGCCGTCGGCCACCAGCCAGAACTCGTCGCAGACATCGCGCAACAGGGCGCGGTCGTGGCTCACAAGCAGCACCGTGCCCTCGAACCCGTTGAGTGCCATCGAGAGCGCCTCGCGGGTGGTCAGGTCCAGGTGGTTGGTGGGTTCGTCCAACAGCAGCAGGTTGGGGCGCTGCCAGGCGATCAGGGCCAGCACCAAACGTGCACGTTCACCACCGCTCAAGGTCGACACCTGTTGCAAGGCCAGCTCGCCGCTGAAATTGAACT
>CAZAIR010000241.1:0-4812 GCA_964485225.1 uncultured Burkholderiaceae bacterium | reverse complement strand
CCTTGGGGTGCGTGACCCAGAAGCCCATCATCCCCATCGCCATCTGCACCATCTCGTCGGCATGCGGGTGGTACATGAAGGTGCCAGGGCGGCGCGCGATGAACTCGTAGACGTAGGTTTTGCCGGGCGGGATGCCGGGCTGGTTCAGGCCGGTCACGCCGTCCATGCCGTTGGGCAGGCGCTGGCCATGCCAGTGGACGCTGGTCAGCTCACCGAGCTTGTTGGTCACGAAGATGCGAACCCGGTCGCCCTCGACGACCTCGATCGTCGGGCCGGGGCTCTGCCCGTTGTAGCCCCACAGGTGCGCCTTGAAGCCCGGCGCCATTTCGCGCACCACGGGCTCGGCCACTAGGTGGAACTCCTTGACGCCCTTGTTCATGCGCCAGGGCAAGGTCCAGCCGTTCAGCGTGACCACGGGGTTGTAGGGCCGGCCGGTTTCGGGGACCAGCGGCGGCATGGTGTCCGGTTTGTCCTGGAACACCGGCTCGGGCAAGGCCGCCATGGCCACCTTGCTGACCGAAGCCATCGAGGCGGCCGCGGTGATCGCGCCGGCGCCGCCGAGCAGGGAACGTCGATTGAAAAGCATGGGGTTCCTTCAGTGAGGCGCTGCGCCTTCGGCGGCGGCAGGGCCGGCGGATGCCGTCGGTGTTGACAGGGAGGCGCGACCGATCAGGGCCATGTCGAGATCGGCCTTGGCCAGCCAAAAGTCGCGCAGCGCTTCGATGGACGCATTGACGCTTCCGATCTGCGAGCGGGCGTCGGCCAGCAACTCGAACACGCCGATCAACATGCCGTTGTAGCGAAGCAGCTGTTCGTCGGAGATGCGCTTCTTCAGCGGCACGATCTCGTCGCGGTGGTGGCGGGCGATGTCGTAGCTGGCGCGGTAGTTGCCGTAGGCCTCGCGCACTTCCGAGCGGGCGTTGATCGCCGTTGCCGCCGCCTGGTGCAGGGACTGCATGTAGATGGCCTCCGCCTTGGCCGTGCGGGCGCCGCCCCAGTCGAACAGCGGCAGCTCCAGGCCGATTTCCCAGCCGGTTTGCCGCGGCCCTTCGTTGGAGGTGTTGCGAACCAGGCCCAGCTCGAAGACGCTGACGAATCGTGTCACCCGCGTCAGCTGCAGGTTCTTCGCGGTCTGCTCGGCCGCCAGGCGAGCGGCCTGGACGTCGAGGCGCTGGGCCATCGCCTGGCGCTCGATGTCAGGCTGGTCCTTGGGGGCGTCCGGCAAATCCGGCAGGCGCTCGGGCAGCTTGAAGTTCAGCTGCTCGCCCCACAGGCCCATCAGTCGCGTCAGCCGTTCGCGCGACGCGCGCTGCACCTGCTCGGCGCGCGCCAGGCCCAGGGCTGCATCGGCGTAAAAGCCCTGCTCGCGCAGGCGCATCAGCGCATTGAAGTTGCCGGCCTGCTGCATGCGGCGGGCCAGCTCGGCGCTGGCCTCGGCGGCCTCCTGAACCTGGCGCATGTAACGAAGGCCCTCTTCGGCAGCGACCGCCTGCACCCAAGCCTTGCGGGTGTCGGCCGCCAAGCTCAGCACGTCCAACGCGACTTCGCGTTGGACGGATTGCAGCCGGCGCTCCTCCAGGCGGCTGACCAGTGGCAAGGTCAGCAAGCGAGCCAAGTTGAAGTGCAGGCCGCGCTCCAGCTCAATCTCGTCGCCCTTGGTCAGGCGCCCGAAGCTGAAGCCCGGGTTGGGCAGGCGCGAGGCTTGGGCCACCTCGGCCTCGGTGATGCCGAGCTGCTGCAGCTTGGCTTGCAGGCCGCGGTTGTTCATCAGCGCAACCTGCACCGCGCCGTCCATGCCCAGGGGCTGACGCAGCAATTCGTCCACCTGGCGCGCGGTGCGGGCCAGGTCCTCGGGCGAGCGATCGGCGGCCAACGATCGACCGGTGTGCGTCTGGGTCAGCGATTTCACGCGGTTCAGCCCGCTGCCTGGCTCTACTGACGCACACCCAGCCAGCGCGGCAATAGTCAGGAGGGAGAGCGGTACTCGGAAACGATTCATGGATCGCACTCCCTCAACGCGGCGCATGGCCTTCGTGGCCCTTTTTGGCGGGAGCCGGCTTCGACGTCGAAGAGGCTGTGGGGGCAGACGGCGCGGGGGGGTCATCCGCGGCCAACTTTTCCCGCGCGTAAGTGCGCCAACCACCGGCCCGATTGGCCCTTTCGTTGACCTCCTGCCACTTGGAAGCCGGCGGGTCCTGCAGCGCACGATAGCGGGCGAGAGAGCCAACGTAACTGAGCGCAGGAATCTTGGCCTGTGGGTCGCTGGGATCGGCCGGATTGGCCTGCTGTGCCTGGGCAGGCAGCGCCAGCGCAGCGCAGGTCAGGCTCAGCGCCAGGGTGAAATGTGTAGGTGCCTGCGCGCCTGATCGGCGCCCACGACTCGGGGTGTTGGGATGCATGGTGTCCTCGTGGCGAGAATCGTTAGAGTTCCGCCGGGCGACCGCCACAATGGGCAGGCCGCGAGCGGTCTCACGGTGTAGCGAGAGCAGAGCCCAGGAACCCGGCACCGTAGCGCGGGTTGTGGGCTTGGCTCAAACGAGGATGCTTCGAGGCGGTCGGTCCAGGCGATCGGAGTCGCCGCCCAGTTCCAGCAGACGCACCGCCACCTTGAGCTCGGATGGCTCGCCGACGCTCAGCAGCAGCTGACCAGTGACTGGTGGTGCCACAGCCCCGCAGCAGGGGGCACACTGAGTGCACTTCTGCACCGACTTCACAGGCTTTTGGTCGCTGCTTCCCACAGACTCCGTGGTCGCCTGCCCATGCTCGTCTGACTTCACTGCATGCGTGCCAGTGCCATCTTCATGACCCTGTGAGGCATGCGTGGCATGCCCACGATCATGCGTCTTGGCGGTGGCTTCTGCGTGGAGCGGTCCACAGCCCAGGTAGCCCGCGGCCGCCAGCCCCTTCAGAGGCAGCGTCATGATCAGCAAGCCGATCAAAAGCCAGCGACACACCAAACTCATATCCATCACTTTAGCGGATTGCCACGTGGGAAGCTTTGATCGCATGGCCTGTAACAAGGTGGCGCTTCATCCCGCACATGAATTGGCGGTCGCAGCTGTGCGGAGCGGAGTTCAAACCTGCCGATGTGCATCACTTTCAGAGTACGAGGCTGTCTCAACATTCCCACGACACCTTGGCGCGTTCCTCAGCAGGCAAGCGTCGGTCGGCCACCAGGAGACCATGCGCCAGTTGATTGAAAGACTCCGCGCCACGCCAGAACCCAAGGTCGTAGCGAATGTGAGCGAGATGAAGTGCATAACACTGCACGAGGTCGCCTCGACTGGCGCGCGACTCGCCCCGAGCAAGTTTGCGGGTCGGTTTGGCAGTGGGAATTGCGCCATACCTGGCTTGGTACATCGTCAGCGCTTCCCGCATTGCAGAAAACGCCGCCTTGGGGCTCTCACCAGAGACTTCCAACTTTGTGTCGACCGCCCTGACCGTGTAGCCCGCGGGCGAGCGAAACAACCACACCGACATTCGCTCTCCCCGAGGCAAGAAAAGCCGGTGCGCCTTTGCTGACGCTTGCTCAGCATGGGTTGAGTCGATCGCGCGCCAGCCATCTCGCTGGGTCCAGCTTAAGGTGGGGCCGGCGGTGAGTTGGTCCAAGAGGCCCTGGCGACGCGCTTGCACGTTGCACCAAGCTGCCCGCCGTTCGGTCTTCGTCATCGACGCCATGGTCCAGTCGATGCGAACGGTCGCAGGGTGGCTTGCGAATCTCAGCCGACTGCTATTGGCTGACGCCGCCCAGGTCACCTGGTATGGAGGGGGGGCGGTGTGCCAGTTCCATGCATCGGCCTGCCCGCCTGACGAGGCGGAATACCCATTGGCCTGTTCGGTCGCGCTTCGCCAGTCCGCCAACCCACTGCGCATGGCCTGCATGGCGCAAGCTTGGGCTCGCCGCCAGGCATGCGTCACCGTTGCCGCCGCCACTTGGCGCTTGAGCCAGTTCTTCGCGTTCTGGGGCAGTTCGTGCTCGGGTCCGCAAGGGGCGCCGACCCAGGGGTCCTCCAGCCAGTCCTGAAGCGCCCGCTGGCTGGGGTCCAAGGCTTGCCGGTAGGGCCAACGACGGTTCATCGCGAGTCGTTCCATCGAGAAGCAGAACACCAGTTCGGCAAAGCCGACCATGGCCTGGTGCTGGGCTCGCATCTGCTCTGCCATCGCCAAAGGGTCAGGGTTCTGCAAGAACTGCATGGCAAACCGGTCCGAATTCCGCCCAACGTGACGTCGAATGTGGCGGGTCATCGCGCGGTAGGCCACCGTGGCTTCCGTTTGTTGCCACATCCGGTCCGTCGAGGCAGTGGCAAATCTGTAATCCTGGGGCGACTCCGCTTTCGATGCGCGCGTCGTTGGCGCTTTCAACTGGTCCACCGAGATGCTGGCCGTGGAGAAGCCCCCATCGGCGGATGCCCCTTGATCGGAGGGGGGCGCGCTCAAGCCCAGTTGGGCGCTCCAGGCGCCCAGCGCCGACATGAACACCCGGTCGTGCGCTTCTTGAGCGTGTTTGCTCTGCGTCCACGGTCGTACCACCGTGCAGATGTCCTCCAACCAGGCGGCGACAGGCCTCATGGGTCGAACGTCATCTGCGCAAAGTGTGGGTCGGCGACAGGTCGTGCTCGTGAAAAACGCGGTCTGACCACAGCGGCACTGGCCCGCATGCGTGGCTCCGACCATCCTGAGGATCGGATCGAAGGGCGCGCCGCACCGGCAATGCGAAACCAGATCGCATCGGTGGATCGGGCAGCGATCCAATGCCTTCAGGGAAAACAGTGCCGAGTGATAGCCCCCTGCCGCGCAAGCGGGGCAGATCCG
>CAZAIR010000240.1:0-4823 GCA_964485225.1 uncultured Burkholderiaceae bacterium | reverse complement strand
CCACGGTGCCATTCGTGCTGCTGGCTGCAGCGTGCTTCAGCCGTGGCAGTGCGCGGTGGGAGGCTTGGCTTTTGGCCCACCCGCGCTTTGGGCCGATGGTGCTGCAGTGGCGCACCGAACGCGCCGTGCCACGCCGGGCCAAGTGGCTGGCCACGTTGACCATGGCGGTCTCGTGCGCGCTGGCGGTGTGGCGGGCACCGGCCTGGGCCGCGCTGCTGGCGGTGCTGATCTGCACCGCCGTGGCCCTGTGGCTGTGGCGCTTGCCCGATAGCGCGGCACGTTGACCGGGGTCAGTGCACAGGGCCGGGCAGGGGGGCGGCAGCCGGCTGGGGCTGCGCTGGCGGCGCGGGCTTGGGCCCGCGTGGCGTGATGCTGACGATGCCGGCGCGGCTCTTCTCGGCCTTGGGCTGGCCCCAGTAGTCGATCTTGCCGATGCCACTCACCGAGGCTTGCAAGGTGTCGGTCGCCCAGACGCGGGCCTTGCCGATGCCATTGATGCTGACGCGTGCGCGCAGGCTGTGCAAGTTTTCGCCCATGAAGTTGCCCCGGCCCGACACGGCGACTTGTAACTCTTCAGCACTGCCGCTGTAGTGGCCGTCACCAGCCCCGGATACGGTGAACTGCAGTCGCTCGGCCTTGAGCTTTTCGAAGCGCGTGACACCACCACCGGAAATGTTGACGCGCAGGGCTTTGGCGCGCACGGGGTCCGGGGCCACGAAGTCGGCCGCGCCGGCCACGTCCAGGCTCACGAGGTCGCGCATCACGACTTGCATCCGGATGCGCTCTGGCCCGCGCCAGGGCAGGCCAAAGCGCGTCTCGCTGCGCACCACCAGTTCGGTGCCGCGCAGGGTCAGGGTCAGTTGCCGTTGCACCCCATCGTTGCCTTCGACGAACAGTTCGTCGCGATCGCCTTGGCGGAACACCACCGTCACCGGGCCACCGAAAGAAAGGCTGTCGAAAGGGCCGGGCGTGTAGGCCTTGCCCACCACCTCGGGGGCGGCCCACACGGTGCCAGCGCTCAGCGCCCAGGCCGCGGCTGCCAGCCACATCAGGCAGGAGCGGGTGCTCATAGCGATTGGGCCCGCAGTTCCTTCGAAACCTCGCGGCTGCACGTGAAGCGGCTGCCGTCGCGCAGCAGCACCACGAATTGCGAGTTCTCGTCGGGGGTCATGGACTCCACGAAGTCCAGGTTCACGATGCAGCTGCGGTTGACTTTCAGGAAGCGCTGGTTGTCCAAGCGCTCCTGGAAGTGAGTGATCGGCAGGCGCACCAGGTAGGTTTTGCCGCCGCTGACCAGCGCGGTGTACTTGGTGTCGGAGCGCAGGTGTTCGATGCGCTCCACCTGCAAGGGAATGATCTTGCCCATGTCGCGCACCAGCAGGCGCTGCAGCGGCTCGGTGGATGCCTTGTCGGTGTGTGCCGCAGCCTCCAGGGCCGCCATGCCACCGTCGCCATCGATTTCGCCGGCGCCTCGGTAGGCCAGCACGTGCTGCACAGCCTCCACGAAGCGGGCGTGCTCGAAGGGCTTGAGCAGGTAATCCACCGCATGCAGCTCGAAGGCGGTGAGGGCGTGTTCGTCGTAGGCCGTGGTGAAGATGACGGCGGGCAACGCGATGCCCGGCGCATCGTTCAGCGCCCGCAGCACCTGCAGGCCGGTTAGACCCGGCATCTGAATGTCCATCAGCACGAGATCGGGTTTCAACGTTTGGATGGCTTGCAGTGCTTGCAGGCCGTCGGCAGCGCTGCCGATCAATTGCAGCTCAGGCTGGTTGCGAACCCAATCGATCAGGCCCTCGCGAGCCAGCGGTTCGTCTTCGGCAACAAGGGTGCGCAGAGGGTGAGGCATGGTGCGAGTGGGGGCCTTTGGGGTGCGTGCTCAAGGCACCAGGATATGCACGGTGAAGCCTTGGCCTGGCGCGGTGCGGATGTCGAGGGTGGCTCGGCCCTCGTAGTCCAACTCAAAACGCCGCATCAGGGCCGATAGACCCACCCCACCGCTTGGCTTCGGCGTGGTCAGTGGCCAGGTGCAGCCGGGGCCATCGTCGCGCACCTGCAATTGCAGGCCGGCCGGGCTGCGGCTGGCGCTGATGTGCACGGTGCCGCCCTCGGGGCGCGGTGCAATGCCGTGCGCAACCGCGTTCTCCACCAGCGGCTGGAGTGTCAGCGGGGCGATTTCTTCCTGCTCGGCTTGCGCCTCGACCTCCCACACCACGCGCAGCCGCTCGCCCAGGCGCAGTTGCTCGAGCGACAAGTAGTCGCGCACAAAAGCCAGCTCCTCGCCCAGGCTCACTCGGCTGTCGGCATGCCGGGTGCTGTCCAGCGCATAGCGCATCAGGCGGGAGAAGCCGAGCAGCGCAGCCTCGGCCCGCGCCGGGTCACGGCGGGTCAGCAGCAGCAGGGTGTTGAGGGTGTTGAACAGAAAGTGGGGGTTGAGCTTGCCGTTGATGACAGCCAACTCCGCCCGTACCAGCGCCGCTTCGGCGCGCGCGGCGCGCAGCGCTTCGTGTTGGGCTTGCCGCGCCAACAGAGCGCCGCCAAAGCCCAGTACCAAAGCGGTGTAGATGATGACGCCCCAGGCGGCCCGCCACACCATGCCCTGCTCAAAGCTGGCCTGGGCATGGGGCCAGCCGAACAGGGCCCATGCCATCAACAACTCGAGCCCTTGCCACAGCACCACGAACACCAGCGCTGCCAGCACATGCAAAGCCAACCGCACCACCGGGTGGGCTTGGCGGCGCTGCAGCCAGCGTGCCCATGGGTAGGCCATTGGGCCCAGGCAAAGGCCCAAACCCAAGCTCCAAGTGGCCTCGTACAAGGCCTCCACCAGCGTGCGCGTCCCACGCTGCCAATCGGTACCGGCCACGCCGTACAGCAGCCAAGCCATGAGGCTGAGCAGACCGTAGCTCAGCCACAGGCGGCGGTTGGAGTCTGCACGGGCGGTCATGGTCACGATCCTAGGCAGTGCAGGCAGCCATGGGTCCGCCCTGGCGACGAAGTGCGGTCACGCGGCGGTGAAACGTGGCGCTGAGGTGGGCAACGGCAGGCGCTTTCAGGCCAAAGCCTGCAGCAAGCGGTCCAGCCCGCCTTCATTGATGGCCACGCTGGCCTGTTCGCGAACCTTGGGCTTGGCGCAGTACGCCACCGACAAGCCGGCGGCCTGCATCATCAACAAGTCGTTGGCGCCGTCGCCCACGGCGATGGCTTGGGTGGGGCTGCAGCCCAAACGGGCACAGTTCTCCAGCAGGAAGCGCTGCTTCTCAGCGCCGTCCACGACGTCGCCCCAGGGCTGCGCCCGCACGCGCCCCGTTAAGCGGCCGTTCACCACTTCAAGCTCGTTCGCGCGCACAACATCCATGCCCAACTCGGCCGCTACATGGCGTGTGAAGTGCGTGAATCCGCCTGACACCAGCCCCAGTTGCAGACCAGCGGCCTTGAGCGCTTGACACAGCGCATGCGCACCCGGGTTGAAGCGCAGGCGCTCGCGCAGCACACGGTCCAGCAGGCTCTCTGGCTGGCCTTCCAGTAGAGCGAGGCGGCGCGACAGCGACTCACGGAAGTCGGTGATCTCGCCGCGCATGGCGGCTTCGGTGATGGCCGCCACCTGTTCACCCACCCCGGCGAGCGCGGCGATCTCGTCGATGCACTCGATGCTGATCAGCGTCGAATCCATGTCGAATGCAGCGAACCTGAAATCAGCCAAGCGCGGCGCGGGTCCGCGACGCAGCAGACCAGGACCAATCTCCTGAACTGCCACGCTCATTTCGCCAGTTCCCGGCGCACTTCGGCAGGTAGGCACTTCCATTCACTGCTCACCGGCCCAAACACCACCCGCTGGCCATCAGGGCTGCGTGCGCCCACGATGAACACGTTGCCATCGGCTGCGCGCCAGCCAATGCGGTACCAATAGCCTTGTCCGAGCGATGCAGGCTCCTGCAGAACGACGCTGATTTGCAAAGTGCCCACGGGCTCCTTCGCCACGGGCAGGCGAGCCGGCGCCACCTGGTCGGCCCGCGGCAGGCAAGGGCGCAGCATCGGGGCGATGTCGTTCAGGGTGGACTGTCGCCAAGCGTTGTCGGGTACCACCAGGGGGTTGGCCACCGCAGGCAAAGCGGCGGCCCCAAGAATCACAGCAAGAACGGGTTTCATGGGGTCTCTTTCGGCGGCCCGATCAGCCGCAGCACCTCGCGCACGCACTGCGCACGGTCCGCGGGGTCGGACAGTGATTTGTCGATGCGCAACTTTTCGTTACCAACGAGCTTGATGCTAGGGTTTTTTTGTACCAGCTGTATCACCCGCAGGGCGTCAATGGGGGGATTCGGCTTGAACACGATGTTGATCACGCCCGGCGCGGCGTCCACGCGCATCACGCCATAAGGCTGCGCCAGCACGCGCAACCGGTGGGTGTCGAACAAGGCTTGCCCCTGGTTAGGCAGCTTGCCAAACCGGTCCACCGTCTCCTCGAGCATGGCGTCGATTTGCTCGGCCTTGGTGGTGCTGGCGAGGCGCTTGTAGAGGCTCAACCGGGTGTGCACATCGCCGCAATATGCATCGGGCAACAGGGCCGGGGCGTGCAGGTTGATCTCGGTGGTGGCGGGTAGCGGGTTGGCCAGATCGGGCTCGCGGCCGCTCTTCAAAGCGCGCACGGCCTCGTTCAGCATGTCGTGGTAGAGCTGGTAGCCGATCTCCATCATGTTGCCGCTCTGGCGCTCGCCCAGCACCTCGCCGGCGCCACGGATCTCCAGGTCGTGCATCGCCAAGTAGAAGCCGCTGCCCAGCTCTTCCATCGCCTGGATGGCCTCCAGGCGCTGGGCGGCTTGCTTGGT
>CAZAIR010000239.1:0-4826 GCA_964485225.1 uncultured Burkholderiaceae bacterium | reverse complement strand
AGACAAAAGGAACTCCGGGTGCAGGGCGGAAGGCGCCTGCGGGCTGCACCGCAAAGCACCACCCACACCAACACCGCGCGAGTCCCTCGATCGGTCCCGCATAACCGGAAACACCCTATGACCGACTGGCTCCCCATCGTCTTCCTCGCCCTCATGGGCCTGGCCATGCTCGCCTACGTGATCCTGGACGGCTTCGACCTCGGCGTCGGTCTGCTCCTCCCCCGCGGCGGCAGCGAAGCTGAACAAGACCTGATGGTGGCCAGCATCGGCCCCTTTTGGGATGCCAACGAGACCTGGCTGGTGATGGGCGTGGGCATCTTGCTGATCGCCTTTCCCAAAGCGCACGGCATGGTGCTGACGGCGCTCTACCTGCCGGTGGCCGTGATGTTGATCGGCCTCATCTTGCGCGGCGTGGCTTTCGACTTCCGCGTCAAAGCCCACGCCGACCACAAGCACCTGTGGAATGCCGCTTTCGTGGCCGGTTCTGGCATGGCCGCTGCCTCGCAGGGCTGGATGCTGGGCCGCTACATCACCGGCTTTGCCGAAGGCTGGGCACCCACCGCCTTTGCCGCCGCCATCGCTGTGGCCTTGCCGGCTGCTTACGTGCTGATGGGGGCCACTTGGCTGGTGATGAAGACCGAAGGCGACCTGCAAGCGCGCGCCATCGCTTGGGCCAAGCAGGCTTGGGCGCCGGTGGTGGCCGGCGTGGGGGCCATCAGCATTGCCACCCCCTTGGTGAGCGCCACGGTGCGCGAACGTTGGTTCGCCATGCCGGAGTTCATCGCGTTGTTGCCCATCCCCTTGATGACCTTGCTGGCGCTGGGGGCCTTGCGCGCGCTGCTCAACAGCCACCGCGTCAGAACCAAGCTGTGCGCGCTGCCCTTTGTGTGCGCGGTGCTGGTGTTCCTGCTGTGCGGTTTGGGCTTGGCTTACAGCCTGTACCCCTATGTGGTGGTGGACCAGCTGACCATCTGGGACGCTGCCAGCCACCGCGATTCGCTGTGGGTGATCTTCATCGGCTGCGCCATCACGGTGCCGGCCATCGTGGGCTACACGGTGTTTGCGTACCGGGTGTTTTGGGGCAAGGCGCAGCCGCTGGTGTACGGCTGAAAGTGGTTGAATCCGGCCATGCAACGCCGCCACCTCCTCACCACCCTCCCGGCCCTCGCCGCGCCGGCCTTTATCCACGCCCAGGGCCTGAGCCAGCCCGAAAAGGTCGTGTTCGCCACCAACTGGAAGGCGCAGGCCGCGCACGGCGGCTTCTACCAAGCGGTGGTGGATGGCACTTACGCCAAGGCCGGGCTGGCGGTGGAAATCCGCCAGGGCGGGCCGCAGGTCAACAACCGGCCGCTGCTGCCCGCCGGCAAGATCGACTTCTTGATGACCGGCAACCTGCTGCACGCCTTCGACAACGCCAAGATGGGCGTGCCGACCTTGAGCGTGGCGGCGGTGTTCCAGAAGGACCCGCAGGCGCTGATCGCGCACCCCGGTCAGGGCTTTGAAGCTTTCGACAAGCTCAAAACCTCCCCGCGCCTGTGGATCGCCAAAGACGCGCAGTTCACCTGGTGGCAGTGGCTCAAGCGCCAGCACGGCTTCACCGACGCGCAGCTGCGCCCCTACAACTACACGCTCGGCCCCTTCCTGGCCAACAAGCAAAGCGTGCAGCAGGCTTACTCGGTGGCCGAGCCGATTTACGTCAAAGCCCAGGGCGGATTCGACCCCGTGGTGCACCTGCTGGCCGACCACGGCTGGCGCACGCCCAGCACCCTGATCGACACCCGCGCCGAGACCGTGGCCAAGCGGCCTGATTTGGTGCGCCGCTTTGTCGATGCCTCGGCCGCCGGCTGGCGCGCCTACCTGGCCGGCACCCCCGCCCAGCGCGCTGCGGCCGATGCCCGCATGCGCCAAGACAACCCCGAGATGCAGCAGGCCGAGCTGCTGGCCAGCCGCGCGCTGATGCTGCAGCAGAACCTCGCCGGCCCGGCGGCCACCTTGGGCCGGCTGACGCTGGCGCAGGCCGACGGCTTTTTGCAAGACATGGTGAAGGCCGGCCTCTACAAGCCGGGCGAGGTGAAGCTGGCCAGCGTGGTGAGCGAGGCCTTCAGCCCTCGGTGAAGCGGGCTGTCCCGGTCGGGCCGCGTAAAGATCCGCAAAGCCAAGGCCTGACTAAAGGCAGACCTGAGGGTTTCCAACGAAACTGCGCAGTATGCGCATCCTGAACCCCATTGCCGGCGCCGTGGCGCTGCTCGCCTTCGGTCTGGCCCAAGCCCAAACCGCCCCGAACCCGCCGGCCACACCAGCACCTGCCCCCGCTGCGGCACCGGCTCCGGCGCCGGCCACGCAAGCGCTCGACAAGGTCGAGGTGACCGGCCAAGGCAGCGACGTCAACCAACGCCGCGCCAGCACCGCCAGCAAGATCATCATCAGCCGCGAGGACCTGCTGCGCTTCGGTGACAGCAGCTTGTCCGACCTGATGCGGCGCCTGCCCGGTGTGACCACCGGCGGCCGCCCGGGGCGCGGCGGTGGCATCAGCATGCGTGGCATGGGGGGTGGCTTCACGCAGATCTTGGTCAACGGCGAGCGCATGGCGCCCGGCTTCTCGATCGAGCAGATCGCGCCCGACCAGATCGAGCGCATCGAGATCCAACGCGCCCCCACCGCCGAAACCGGCACCCGCGCTGTGGCGGGCACCATCAACATCATCTTGCGCGAGCCCCTGGCCAGAAAGTTGCACGAGCTGCGCGTGCAGGTGGGTGGCGACCACGGCGAGCCGCAAAGCAATGTGAGTTGGACGCGCAACGACGCGCTGACCGAGGCCATCAACTACAGCCTCACGCTGGTGCTCAACACCCAGCGCCGCTTCGACGACATCAACACCACCGCCACCCGCACCCCCACGCTGGCTGCGGGGCCGATCACCACGCGCACCTGGCTGGGCAGCAGCTTGGAGCGCCGCAACAGCTTGAACGGCAATGCGCGCTTCGTGTGGCGCTTGGGTGAAGGCGAGAGCCTGACGTTGATGCCTTTTGGCGTGGTGGCACGCGGCGGCAACGACGGTCAATCCACACTGCGTGACACCCGCTTCGCTGCGCCGAATTTGCAGCCCTACCAGCTGCAAGTGACCGAGTCCGACGGGCGCTTCCAGATGCTGCGCAGCGGCCTGATGTACCAAAACCGCTTGAGCGAAACCACCCGCCTGGAAGTGCGCGGCGGCGGCGGCCGCACCCAGCTGGAAAGCGACAGCGTGCGCACCGAAAGCGGCGGCACGCTGAACCGCGTGCAGCGAGACAGCACGGTGAACCGCGACGACAACCTCAGCCTCAACGCCAAGGCCACCGTGCAGACCGACAAGGAGCACAACTGGGTCAGCGGCGCCGAGATGGAGTGGGGCAACCGCGAGAACAGCCGCAGCACGCGCATCGAAGGCCTGAACGTGAGCACCGCGGGCGACCTGGGCGACAACCTGAGTGCCCGCTCCCTGCGCCTGGCCGCCTACACGCAAGACGAGTGGCAAGCCACCCCCAACTGGAGCCTGCACGCCGGGCTGCGCTACGAGCAGATCAACAACCGTGGCGAGGCCGCCGTGGGCGCACCCAGCGTGGACAACACCTCGCGCGTGCTGTCGCCGCTGTTCCATGCCCTGTGGAAGCCCGACCCCAAGAGCCGCGACCAGCTGCGCATGAGCCTGACGCGCAGCTACCGCGCCGCCAACTTGAACGACTTGGTGGCCCGCCGCGTCATCAACGCCGAAGCGCCGCTGGGCAGCAACACCGAAGACACCCCCGATCGCGCCGGCAACGCCGGCCTCAAGCCCGAGCTGGCCAGCGGTGTGGAGCTGGCCTTCGAGCGCTACCTGCCCAAGGGCGGCGTGCTCTCGGCCAACCTGTTCGGGCGCCAGATCAAGGGCCTGATCCGCACCGTGCAAACGCAAGAGCTGGCCCCCGACTTCAGCGGCGCCCAGGTGCTGCGCTTCATCAACCGCCCGCAAAACTTCGGCGACGCCCGCACCTACGGCCTGGAGCTGGAAGCCAAGGCCCGCCTGGACGAGTTCTGGACCGGCGCCCCCGCCGCGCTGGTGCCACTGCAGCTGCGCGCCAACGTCAGCGTGTTCAAGAGCCGCGTGGACGGCGTGCCCGGCCCCAACAACCGCATCGACGCCCAACCCCGCGCCACCACCAACCTGGGCGCCGATTACCGGCTGCCCGGCACGGGCCTGAGCTTCGGCGGCAACTGGAGCTGGACGCCCGAGATCGTCATCCAACAAACCACCACCACCCAAGTGCGGACCAGCAAACGCCGCGTGTGGGACGGCTACGCCCAGTGGGCGCAAACGCGCGACCTGAGCTGGCGCTTGGGCGTGAGCAACCTGGCGCCGTTGGACAGCTTCAACGAAACCGTGATCCAGAACGCGGCGTTCACCACCACCACGGCGGATGCGCGGAGGACGTTCACGAGTTGGAATTTGCGGGCGGAAATGCGGTTCTGATGGAAGCGGGCGGGGGCGCCCGCCCTGCGCTCGGTTCGTGGTGGCGGTGATGTGCTCTGCGGTGCAGCCCGCAGGCGCCTTCCGCCCTGCACCCGGAGTTCCTTTGGTCTTGGCCAAAGGAACCAAAGCCGCGCACCCGGCTTCAGCGCCCCAACCTTCGGTCGGGGTTCCTTCCGCTGCTCGCAAGCCCAGGCCCGCCCAAAACTCGCTCCATTCGCTGCGCTCACTCCGCTCAAACAGTTGGGCGGAGTCAGATGGGTGGCGGGCTGATCGCCCGCGCCTGGACTTGCTGTGCTGCTCAGCGCTTCAGGACGGGGCAACAGCCGAACAGCCAACAGCC
>CAZAIR010000238.1:0-4852 GCA_964485225.1 uncultured Burkholderiaceae bacterium | reverse complement strand
AACCACCAGGCCAGCAGGCCTGAAAAGCGCAGCGGCCCCAGCGGTGTGCTGAGGTCAACCACCGCGCTGTGGCGACCAATGGTGGCCAAGTTGCCGTGGTCGCGGTAGCGAAACGCCTCGGTCGGCTGCTGCGCCAGCCGGTGCAGCACGTTGCGCGCGGCGCAGCGCCCCATTTGCTTGGCTGCTGGCGACACGCCAGGCACCGGTTTGGGCTCGCCTGCGCCGGTGGCGCTTTGCGCGGCCGCGAGGTCGCCAATCACCTGGATGTGTGGGTGCCCAGGCAGGCTCAGGTCAGGCAGCACGCGCACGCGCCCGCTGCGGTCCAGCTCGCAACCGGTGGCCTGGGCCAGCACCGCCCCCAGGGGCGAAGCCGCCACCCCCGCAGCCCACACCGTGCAGGCGCTGGTCAAGGTTTCGGCGCCCGCTGGCGTGCTCAGTTGCAAGCTGTGGGCGGCAATGTCGGTCACGCGGGCGTTCAGGCGCACTTCCACGCCCAGTGCTTGCAACTGAGTCAGGGCGCGCGCGCTCAAGTCCTCGGGCATGCTGGGCAGCACGCGCGGGCCGCCTTCGATCAACAGCACCCGCGCTTGGGCCGGGTCGATGCGGCGGAACTCGTCGCGCAGCGTGTAGCGCGCCACTTCGGCCATGGTCCCGGCCATCTCCACCCCGGTGGGGCCGGCGCCGATGACCACGAAGTTCAGCGTCTCGCCGTTGGCGCTTTGCTCGGCACGTTCGAAGGCCAGCAGGATGCGCCGGCGCAACTCGAAGGCGTCCTCTAGGGTTTTGAGGCCCGGCGCGTGCTGCGCCCAGTCGTTGCGCCCAAAGTAGCTGTGGGTGGCACCGGCCGCCACGATCAGGTGGTCCCAGTGCAAGCGGCTGCCGTCGCCCAGCACCGCGCAGCGGGCCGGCACGTCCAGGGCCTGCATCTCGCCCAGCAGGGTGGTGACGTTGCGCTGGCGGCGGAACAGGCTGCGCGCCGGCGCGGCAATGGACGGGGCCGACAAGCCGCCGGTGGCGACTTGGTAGAGCAGGGGCTGGAACAGGTGGTGGTTGCTGCGGTCGACCACCGTGATATCCACTGGCGCGCGGGCCAGACCCCGGGCGGCTTCCAGGCCGCCAAAGCCGCAGCCAATGATGAGCACATGGGGGCGCGTGGGCGCAGCGACGGACGGACTTTGGGGCGTCATGCCCCGCATGCTAGGCCTGAATTGCTGCAGTGCAGCAATGCCAGTTCCGCATCAGGTCATGGCCTGCGCTCAGCAGCTGGCAGCCGACACCATGCGATGCAGCACCTCGGGCTTGCGCACGGTGATCTGGCGCTGCTTCACGTCCAGCACGCCGTCTTCTTGGAACTTCGAGAAGGTGCGGCTCACCGTTTCCAGCTTCAGGCCGAGGTAGCTGCCGATCTCTTCGCGCGTCATGCGCAGCACGAGCTCACTGGCTGAGAAGCCGCGCGCTTGCAGGCGCTGCGTGAGGTTCAGCAAAAAGGCCGCCACGCGTTCCTCGGCGCGCATGCTGCCCAGCAGCAGCATCACGCCGTGGTCGCGCACGATCTCGCGGCTCATGATGCGGTGCAGTTGCGTCTGCAGCGCGCCGAACTCGCGCGCCAAGTTCTCCAGCTCACTGAAAGGCAGCACGCACACTTGCGAGTCTTCAAGCGCTTCGGCGTTCACGGTGTGGTGGCCGCTGCCAATGCCGTCCAGCCCCAGCAACTCGCCTGCCATCTGAAAGCCCGTGACCTGGGCACGGCCGTCTTCTGCCGTCAGGCCGGTTTTGAAGAAGCCGGTGCGCACCGCGTACAGCGCATGGAATGGCTCACCCGCCCTGAACAGGCTGTCGCCACGGGGCACGCTGCGACGCTGGCCGATCAAGCCATCGAGGCGTTCCATGTCGACCGCTGAGAGGCCAACAGGCAGGCACAGCTCCCGCAAGTTGCAGCTGGAGCAAGCCGTGCGCAGCGGCTCGATTTGGAGGGGTGTCACAACGGGTTGCATGTCTGCATTATGAGAACAGTCCAGACGTATCGAAGAAGCGGCCTTTTGCGCTGGATCAAGGCGCGGCTGGCGGCCGCCCGGCAGCATCCCGCCATGCCCCCCGCTCACCTCGCGCCGCCTCCAGTCCGTGTCCTGCCGCCTGTCCTGCTGGACCGTCTGGGCGTGGCCGGCCCGCGCTACACCAGCTACCCCACCGCCGACCGCTTTGTGGAAGCGCATGGCCACACGCAGCACAAGCAGGCACTGGCACTGCGTCGGCAAACCGCAGGTGCCGCGCCCTTGTCGGTGTACGTGCACCTGCCGTTTTGCGAATCGCTCTGTTACTACTGCGCGTGCAACAAGATCGTGACCAAGCACCACGAGCGTGCGGCGGAGTACCTCGCCCTTCTCGATACCGAGCTGCGCTTGTGGCGTGCTGAACTCGGTGCTCGGCCGCAGGTGTCGCAGCTGCACTTGGGCGGTGGTACGCCCACGTTCTTCAGCGATGCAGAGCTGACGCAGCTGATGCAGCGGCTCGGTCAAGACTTCGATTGGCTGCCAGGTCTGGAGGCTTCGATCGAGATTGACCCGCGCACCGTGACTGCACCGCGCTTGGCCCATCTCCAGAGCCTGGGTTTCAACCGCATCAGCTACGGCGTTCAAGACTTTGACCCTCGCGTGCAGCAAGCTGTGCACCGCGTGCAGCCATTTGAACAAGTCGAACAGCTGATGCGCGACGCGCGCGCGCTCAACTTCAGCTCGATCAACCTCGACCTCATCTGCGGGCTGCCATTGCAAACCCCGCAAACCTTCAGCCGCACCTTGGCGCAGGTGGTGGCCCTTCGGCCCGACCGCATCGCGCTCTACAACTATGCGCACATGCCGCAGCGTTTCAAGGCGCAACGCCGCATCCATGCCGCCGACCTGCCGCCGGTGGATGTGCGGATGAACCTGCACGCCGACGCCATCGCCACCTTCATGGATGCGGGCTACGAGCACATCGGTATGGACCACTTTGCCTTGCCCGATGACAGCCTGGCGCAAGCCAAGCGCCAGGGGCGTTTGCACCGCAACTTCCAGGGCTACACCGTGCAGCCCGATGGTGACTTGATCGGGCTTGGTGTGTCGGCCATCAGCCGCGTGGGCGCCACCTATGCACAAAGCGCCAAAACGCTGGAGGAGTACGCCGATGCCATGGGGCAAGGGCAACTGCCCATCGTGCGCGGCATCGCGCTCACGCGCGACGACTTGGTTCGCCGCAGCGCCATCATGGCTTTGATGTGCCAGGGCCGGCTGGACTTCGACGCACTCAGCGCCGCACACTTGATCGATGCGCGCAGCTATTTCGCATCAGAGCTGAAAGCGCTCGCTGGCCAAGAGGCCGAAGGACTGGTGCAGCTGTCCGATCAAGCCGTCGAGGTGACCCCGCTGGGCTGGTTCTTCGTGCGATCGGTGGCTTCGGTGTTTGACCGTCATTTGCAGCAAGACCGCGCGCGCGCCGCCTGCGCCAACGACCCTTGATCTTCGACGCTGCCATCGTTACCAGCCTTGCGCTGATGGGGCTGAGCAGCGTGCCGCATTGCGCCCTCATGTGCGCGGCGCCTTGTGCGGCGGCCGCAGGGCAGGGCGGTGCTGCCACCAGCGCTTTCCATGTTGGCCGCCTGCTGGGCTATGCCGCTGCCGGTGCTGCGGCGGCCGCCAGCGTGGGCTGGCTGCGCGAGGCGGCCCAAGCCAGCGCCTTGCTCAAACCCTTGTGGACGCTGCTGCAAAGCGCGCTGTTCGGTCTGGGCTTGTGGTTGTTGGTGACTGCGCGCTGGCCCAGTTGGTTGGGCCGCTCGGGCGTGCAGCAGCGCACGGGCGTGGTGCGGCTGCACCGGGCAGCGGGCAGTGGCCTGCTGTGGTTCGCCTGGCCCTGTGGCGCCCTGCAAGGCGCCTTGTTGATCGCCGCTTTGGCCAGCACGCCATGGGGTGGCGCGGCTGCCATGGGCGCCTTTGCGCTGGCCAGTAGCCCGGGTCTCTGGTTGGCCCCATGGGCCTTGCGGCGCCTGGGCGCTCAGCCCCTGCCGGCGGGCACAAGCGTGCGGCTTACTGGCGGCTTGATGCTGGCCGGCGCCACATGGGCACTGGGCCACGGCCTTTGGCTGCGCGTGGTCGCCCTCTGTACCTAGAATCCCGCCTCTAACTTCCTTTTCCGTTCTTGGAGCGCTCACCCATGTACCAGCACATCAAAGTGCCTGCCGGCGGCCAGAAGATCACGGTGAACGCCGACTTCTCGCTGAACGTCCCCCACAACCCCATCATTCCGTTCATCGAAGGCGACGGTACCGGCTTGGACATCACGCCCGTGATGATCAAAGTGGTGGATGCGGCTGTGGCCAAGGCCTATGGTGGCGCGCGCAAGATCCATTGGATGGAAATCTACGCTGGCGAGAAGAGCACCAAGGTCTACGGCCCTGACGTGTGGCTGCCGGCTGAAACCCTGGAAGTCCTGAAGGACTATGTGGTGTCCATCAAGGGCCCGCTGACCACCCCCGTGGGCGGTGGCATTCGCAGCTTGAACGTGGCGCTGCGTCAGGAACTCGACCTGTACGTGTGCTTGCGCCCCGTGCAGTACTTCGACGGCGTGCCCAGCCCCGTGAAAGAGCCGCACAAGGTTGACATGGTCATCTTCCGTGAGAACTCGGAAGACATCTACGCCGGTATCGAGTACGAAGCCGAGAGTGACAAGGCCAAGAAGCTGATCGCTTTCCTGCAGAACGAGTTCGGCGTCAAGAAGATCCGCTTCCCGAACACCTCGGGCATCGGCATCAAGCCGGTCAGCCGTGAAGGCACCGAGCGCCTGGTGCGCAAGGCCATCCAGTACGCGATCGACAACGACA
>CAZAIR010000237.1:0-4852 GCA_964485225.1 uncultured Burkholderiaceae bacterium | reverse complement strand
GATGGTGCCCACGTTCACGTGCGGTTTGGTGCGTTCGAACTTACCTTTTGCCATTTGGCGCTCCTGGCGATCTCGACTGTCAGGGTTGAGGAAAAATCTACAAAAAGAGGTGGTGCCCATGGCGGGAATCGGACCCGCGACCTCTCCCTTACCAAGGGAGTGCTCTACCACTGAGCCACAAGGGCGAAATCTTCTGACAAACTCAACCGGACGACTGGAGCGGGAAACGGGAATCGAACCCGTGTCATTAGCTTGGAAGGCTAAGGTTCTACCATTGAACTACTCCCGCCCGGGAGCATCGCTATTGGTGGAGGAGGCTGGATTCGAACCAGCGTACGCGTTAGCGGGCAGATTTACAGTCTGCTGCCTTTAACCACTCGGCCACCCCTCCTAGGAGCGAGCCCGCGACTATAGCAGACTGTCGGCAGGTGGCAAATGCCAGTCCAATTTCCGGCCTTGAGCGGCCAACCACGCGCTGGATTGACTGAAGTGCGCACAGCCCATGAAGGGCAACGGCGGACGCCTGGCCGCCAAGGGTGATGGGTGATTGGCACGCAGCAACAGGTGGCGATTCCCATCGATCAGCGGCGCCTTGGCTTGCGCGTGGGCGCCCCACAGCAAAAAGGCCGTGGGCTGGGCCAAGCGGGATACGGCGGCGATCACGGCATCGGTCAGCGACTCCCAGCCCCAGCCGGCATGCGACGCGGGCTGTCCCTGCTCCACCGTGAGAACGGTGTTGAGCAGCAGCACCCCTTGTTCGGCCCAAGCCCCTAGGTGGCCACTGGCTGGTGGCGGGCGGTCGAGGTCGCGCTGCCACTCGTTGAGCAGGTTGCGCAAGCTGGGCGGCGGCTTGACACCAGGCGGCACGGAGAACGCCAAGCCCTCAGCTTGGCCAGGGCCGTGGTATGGGTCTTGGCCAAGGATGACCGCGCGCACGTCCGCCAGCGCGGTGAGGCGAAGGGCGCGAAACGGGTCAGCAGGAAAGATCGCCGCGCCCGCCGCGCGCCGGGCAGCCAGGCGCTCATCAAGGCCTGGCGGATGCCAGCCGGCGATGACCTCGGCCCAGCCGGGCGCGAGCGGGCCGGGGTTCAAGCGAACAGGGCCGCCAAGGCAGCGCCGGGGTCGGACGCGCGCATGAAGGCCTCGCCCACCAAGAAGGCGTTGACGCCGTGGGCACGCATGCGCTGCACGTCGGCCGGGCCCAGGATGCCGCTTTCGGTGACGAGCAAGCGGTCGGGCGGCAGGCGCTCGCGCAGGCCCAGGCTGACGTCGAGGCTGACCTCGAAGGTGCGCAGGTTGCGGTTGTTGATGCCCTGCAGCGGCGTGCGCAAGCGCAGCGCGCGGTCGAGCTCGGCAGCGTCGTGGCTTTCCACCAGCACGTCCATGCCCAACGCGGTGGCGCAGTCTTCCAGGTCGCGCAGCTGGGCGTCGTCGAGGCAGGCGACGATCAACAGGATGGCGTCGGCGCCCATGGCGCGGGCTTCCATCACCTGCAGTTCATCGACGATGAAGTCCTTGCGGATCACCGGCAGCGCGCAGGCGGCGCGGGCCAGTTCCAGGTTGCGGCGGCTGCCCTGGAAGAAGCGTTCGTCGGTGAGCACGCTCAAGCAGGCCGCGCCGTGGGTGGCGTAGCTGCTGGCGATGGCGGCGGGGTCGAAGGGCTCGCGCAGCACGCCTTTGCTGGGGCTGGCCTTCTTCACTTCGGCAATCACCGCGCTGCGGCCGCTGGCGATCACGGATTGCATTTGGGCGGCAAAGCCGCGGACGCGGTCGGCTTGCTCGGCCTCGCGGCGGATGGCCAGGCGCTGCGGGCGCAGGGCGGCAACTTCGTCGTGCTTGACCGCGACGATGCGGCGCAGGATGTCATCCATGGGTAGCGGCCACGAAGGCGTCCAAGGTGCGGCGCGCGGCGCCGCTGTCAATCACTTCGGCGGCTTTGGCGATGCCAGCAGGCACGTCGGGCACGACATTGGCGGCATAGAGGGCGGCGCCCGCATTGAGCAGCACGATGTCGCGCGGGGTACCGGCGTCGCCGGCCAACACGCCATGGAGCATGGCCGCACTCTCGACGGCATCCACCACGCGCAGGCGGCGGGTGGCAGCCATGGGCAGGCCGAAGTCCTCTGGGTGCAGTTCGTACTCGCGCACCTCGCCATCCTTCAACTCGCCCACCAAGGTGGCGGCGCCCAGGCTGAGCTCGTCCAGCCCGTCTTGCCCGTAAACCACCAGCGCGTGCTGGGCGCCCAGGCGCTGCAGCACGCGGATCTGGATACCCACCAGGTCGCTGTGGAACACGCCCATCAGAATGTTGGGGGCGCCGGCTGGGTTGGTGAGCGGGCCCAGGATGTTGAACAGCGTGCGCACGCCCAGTTCCTTGCGCACAGGGGCGATGTTCTTCATCGCCGGGTGGTGGTTGGGGGCGAACATGAAGCCCAGGCCCGTGGCAGCCAAGCAGCGGGCCACGGCCTCGGGCTGCAAATCGATGCGGGCGCCCAGCGCCTCCAGCACATCGGCGCTGCCGCACTTGCTGCTGACGCTGCGGTTGCCGTGCTTGGCCACCTTGGCGCCGGCGGCAGCGGCCACAAAGCTGGCGCAAGTGCTGATGTTGAAGCTGTGGGCACCGTCGCCGCCGGTGCCCACGACGTCGACCAAGTTCGGATGGGCGGGCACGTCGACCTTGCGGCTGAGCTCGCGCATGACTTGGGCGGCCGCAGCGATCTCGCCCACGGTTTCCTTTTTGACGCGCAGGCCGGTGATGAGGGCCGAGGCCATGACGGGGCTCATCTCGCCGGTCATGATGCGGCGCATCAGGTGCAGCATCTCGTCGGGGAAGATTTCGCGGTGCTCGATGACGCGCTGCAGGGCTTCGGAGTCGGTAAGGGGCATGGCGGCGTTCAGCGGTTGAAGTAGCCGCGCACAGCGGCCACGGCGCGATCGATGCCGGCGGCATCGACGTCCAGGTGGGTGACAAAGCGCAGGCGGTACAGGCCGGTGGCCAGCACGCCGGCGGCTTTGAGGTGGTCGAGCAAGCCGGCCGCTTGCGCAGGGGCGACGTCAGCGAAGACGATGTTGGTTTGCGGCGCTTGCACCGTCAGGCCGGGCAGGCCCTGCAGGCCAGCGGCCAAGCGCTGGGCCAGTGCGTGGTCATCGGCCAGGCGGTGAACGTGATGGTCCAGCGCATGCTGCATGGCAGCGGCCAACATGCCGGCTTGGCGCAGGCCGCCACCGGCCATCTTGCGCCAGCGGCGGGCTTGATCGATGAGGGCCTGCGAGCCGCACAGCACCGAGCCCACGGGCGCGCCCAAGCCTTTGGAGAAGCAGACCGAGACGCTGTCGAACGGCGCGCAGATGGCGCGCGCCGCCTCAAACGGCTCATCGCCGCTGGCCACCGCCGCGTTGAACAGCCGCGCACCATCCAAGTGACAAGCGAGGCCGTGCTCGCGCGCCAGGGCGGTGGCGGCTTGCAGGTAGGCCAGGGGCATGACCTGCCCGCCCAGGGTGTTCTCCAGCGCCAACAGCCGGGTGCGGGCGAAATGCGGGTCGTTGGGCTTGATGGCCGCAGCGATGTCGGCCAGCAGCAGCGTGCCGTCGGGCTGGTGCGCGATGGGTTGCGGCTGGATGGAGCCCATGACCGCCGCGCCGCCACCTTCCCAGCGGTAGCAATGCGCCAGCTGGCCGACGAGGTACTCGTCGCCGCGCTGACAGTGGGCCATCAGCGCGCACAGGTTGCTCTGGGTGCCGCTGGCCATCAGCAGGGCGGCTTCAAACCCTAGGCGCTGGGCCAGGTCGGCCTGCAGGGCGTTGACGCTGGGGTCGTCGCCAAAGACGTCATCGCCCAGCGGGGCGGCCAGCATGGCGGCCTTCATGGCCGCGGTGGGGCGGGTGACGGTGTCGGAGCGGAGATCGACGGTGCGCGAGCCCGTGGCGCCCGGCCGCCCGAAGCCATGGGGCGCCCCCTCGGGGGGTGGCGACCGCAAGGGAGACTGGGGGCCCGTCATGTCAATGCGCCAGCTCGATGAAATTCTTGAGCATCGCGTGGCCGTGTTCGCTGAGGATCGACTCGGGGTGGAACTGCACCCCTTCCAGCGGCGTGGCGCTGCCAGCCAGCGCGCGGTGGCGCACGGCCATGATCTCGCCGTCCTCGCTGCGGGCCGTCACCTCCAGCTCGGGCGGGCAGGTCTCGCGCTCGATGGCCAGCGAGTGGTAGCGAATGACGCTGAACTGCGCCGGCAGGCCCTTGAACACGCCGCGCTGGTCGGTCTGGATGGTGCTGGCCTTGCCATGCATTTGCACCTGCGCGCGCACGATGCGGCCGCCCAGTGCCTGGCCGATGCTTTGATGCCCCAGGCACACGCCCAAGATGGGCAGCTTGCCCACAAAGGCTTGCACGGCGGGCACGCACACGCCGGCTTCGTTCGGGGTGCAGGGGCCGGGCGACAGGATCAAGTGGCTGGGCGCCAAGGCGCCGATGCCGGCCACGTCGATCTCGTCGTTGCGCAGCACTTTCACTTCGGCTCCCAGCTCGCCCAGGTACTGGACAAGGTTGAAGGTGAAGCTGTCGTAGTTGTCGATCATGAGGATCATTTGGCGAACCCCTCTTCCACCAGTTCAGCGGCGCGCAGCACGGCGCGGGCTTTGGCTTCGGTTTCTTGCCACTCCAGCTCCGGCACCGAGTCGGCCACCACGCCAGCAGCGGCCTGCACGTAGAGCATGCCGTCCTTGACCACGCCGGTGCGGATGGCGATGGCGACGTCCATGTCGCCGGCAAAGCTCAGGTAGCCGCAGGCACCGCCGTAAATGCCGCGCTCGACGGGTTCCAGCTCGTCGATCAGCTCCATCGCGCGCACCTTGG
>CAZAIR010000236.1:0-4858 GCA_964485225.1 uncultured Burkholderiaceae bacterium | reverse complement strand
TGGCGGTGATTTGCGGCACGCCCACACCGGCCACGATGCGCGTGGTGCAGATCGAACCGGGGCCAATGCCCACCTTGACACCGTCGGCACCGGCATCGGCCAGGGCCTTGGCGGCGGCGCCAGTGGCGATGTTGCCGCCGATGACGTCGATGCCCGGGAAGTTCTGCTTGACCCAGCGCACCTTCTCAACCACCCCGGCGCTGTGGCCGTGGGCGGTGTCGACGATGAGCACGTCGACGCCGGCCTTGACCAAACGCTCCACGCGCTCTTCGGTGTCGTCACCGAAGCCGACCGCCGCGCCCACGCGCAGCTTGCCGTGGGCATCGCGGGCGGCGTTGGGGAAGCTGGTTTGCTTGGTGATGTCTTTGACTGTGACCAAGCCCTTGAGCTCGAAGGCGTCGTTGACGACCACCACGCGCTCCAGGCGGTGCTTTTGCAGCAGCGCCTTGGCGTCGTCCAGCGTGGCGGTTTCGCTCACGGTGACGAGGCGACTGGCGGGCGTCATGATCTCGCGCACCGGCAGATCCATGCGCGTCTCGAAGCGCAGATCGCGGCCGGTGACGATGCCCACCACCTTGCTGCCTTCCAACACCGGGAAGCCGCTGACCCCGTGCTGGTGGCTCAAGGCCACCACGTCGCGGATCTTGAGATCGGGGCCGATCGTGATCGGATCGCGCAGCACGCCGCTTTCGTAGCGCTTGACCCGCGCCACTTCGGCTGCTTGGGCGGCGGCCGATAGGTTTTTGTGCACGATACCGATGCCGCCCTCTTGCGCGATCGCGATCGCCAAACGGGCTTCGGTGACGGTGTCCATCGCCGCTGAAACCAGCGGCAAATTGATGCGAATGCGTCGCGTCAGTTGGGTGGACAGGTCGGTGTCGCGGGGCAACACCGTGGAGTAGGCAGGGACCAACAACACATCGTCGAAGGTCAGCGCTTTGCCGAGAAGGCGCATAAGGAAAGCTCCAGACGCAAAGGTGAATTATGGCAAACCCGATCGAGGCCCTGCCACCTAAACTCCGCTGCATGAAGCACCGCACCCTCCCCCTCGTGGCGCTGCTGCTGGCCGTGCTGGCCGGTGGCACCGCTGTGGCGCAAACCCAGTGGAAGTGGCGCGACGCGCAAGGCCAGATCCAGTACAGCGACCGGCCGCCGCCCGCGGGCACACCCGAAAAGGACATCTTGAGCCGGCCGGCCGGTGCCAACACCCGGGTACAGGTGATCGATCTGAACGCACCGCGCCCCGTGGCGGCCAAGCCGGCCGCGCCGGCCGCCTCCACGCCTGAAGAACGGCGCCGGGCGCAAGACTTGGCCAAAACCAAGGCGGAGGACGCAGCCAAGCAGCGTCAAGTCGAAGAGGCCAATGCCCAGGCCAAGCGTCAGAACTGCCAGTCGGCGCAGCAAGCGCTGCGCAATTTGGAAGCCGGTGGTCGCCTCAAGCGGGTGAACGAAAAGGGCGAGACCGTTTTCATGGAAGACGCCGAGCGCCAAGCCGAGATCCGCACCGCGCGCGACGTGGCGCAGCGCAACTGCAACTGAGGGCTCAGCGCGGCTGCGGGCGGTGGCGCGACACGATGCGCCGCCCCTGCAGCGCGTGCCGGCGGTGGCGGGCCTGCATCGGGTCGACCGTCAGCGGCCGGTACAGCTCCAGCCGGTCGCCTTCGCGCAGGACCGCATCGGGCCCTACCTTGCGGCCCCAAATCCCCAGGCTCACGCCTTCGCAATCCCATCCGGCCAGCGTCAAGGCCTGCACCGCCGTGCTACCAGCAGGCAGCCGCAAGGTCAGTTGATCCACGAGCCCGGCCGCCAAGGAGCGCAGCAGCAGCACCTGCACCTCAGCGAGGGCCATACACGGCCTCGGCCCGCTCCACGAAGCGATCGACAAAGGTCTGTGCCACCTTGTCGAACACCGGACTGAGCACTGCCTCGAGCGCACTGCTGGAAAAGGCGTAGCGCAGCTCGAATTGCACCTTGCAGGCGTTGGCCACATCCGAGCCGGGCCGCTGCAATGGCTTGAACTGCCAATCACCATCGAGGTGTGAGAACGGGCCATCCACCAACTCCACACGCACCCGCGTGTTGTCGTAGTGGGTGTTGCGGGTGGTGAAGTGGGTGCGAACGCCCGCGAACGACAGGCTCAAGCGGGCCGTGAGACCGTCCTCACGGCGCTCCAGCACATCGGCCCCGTCACACCAAGGCAAAAACTTCGGATAGGCCTCGACCCCAGTGACCAGCGCGTACATCTCAGGCGCGCTGTACCAGAGCAGGACGGATTTGTTGACCGGCTTCATAGAATGTGCCCCATTCTAGAAACGCCTTGCTGACGCCACCGGCCGGAGCGAGGCGTTTTGCATTGGCACACCATGAGCATTGTTGAAAACCGCCGCGCCCGCTTTGAGTACCACCTGGAAGAGGAGTACGAGGCCGGCATGGTGTTGCAGGGTTGGGAAGTGAAGGCCATCCGCGACGGGCAGGTGCAACTGACCGGCGCCTACGTGGTGGTGAAAGACGGTGAGCTGTTCCTGATCGGCTGCCAAATCAACCCCCTGCGCACCGCCAGCACCCATGTGCGGCCCGAGGCCCAGCGCACCAAAAAACTGCTGCTGGCCAAGCAGGAAATCCGCCGCCTGATCGGCAAGACCGAGCAAAAGGGCTACACCCTGGTGCCGCTGAACCTGCACTTCAAAACCGGCCGCGTGAAGTGCCAGTTTGCGCTGGGCAAGGGCAAGGCCAACCACGACAAGCGCGAGACCGAGAAGAAGCGCGACTGGGAACGAGAAAAGGGCCAACTGATGAGACACAAAGTCTCATCAGCGCCGAAGGACTGAGGCGGGAGCGTCAGCGACTTGGTCCTTTCGCGGCAACGCAAAAGGGCCAACTGATGAGACACAAAGTCTCATCAGCGCCGAAGGACTGAGGCGGGAGCGTCAGCGACTTGGTCCTTTCGCGGCAACGCAAAAGGGCCAACTGATGAGACACAAAGTCTCATCGCCCGGCAAAGACTGAGGGGCCTCGCCCGGGCTTGCAACATCGCGTTGCAACTGACGAGATAAACCCGAAGACCCTATTCGGCATGGGGTTGCTACGGTAGGCCGGTGGCCACCAACCGGGGCCGCACTCCGCCGGCCTGCGGGCAGTTTGCAGGCTTTGTGGCCGTTCGCGCCACGCGTTTGGTGGCCAGGCAAGGCCCTGGCACTTGCAAAGGAAGCACCCATGCACCCCCTCTCCCAGCACCGGCTGTCCCCTCTCGCCTGGGCGCTGTTCGCGGCCATGGCGGCCGGCACCGCCCAAGCCAACCCTGAAGCCCGCTTGGGCACGGCACAAGCGCAGTCGGCGCAGATGAGCGACGAGCGCGCCCAAGAGCTGCGCAGCACCACGCAGTTGTTTGAAGTGCGCCATGCCGATCCGGCCATGCGTCGCAAGGCCAGCATCACTTTCCATGCCCAGATGCTGGAAGCACAGCCCGACCATCTGGTGATGGAGCTGGGTCTGGCCGAGCAAATCCAGCTGCGCAAGTTCGGCTTCAGCTTGCGGCCCGCGAAGGACTTCGTGGCGCGGCGCGACGCGGTGCTCACCACCTTGCAAACGCGCGCGGCGCAGGGGCTGAATGCCAGCATCCAGTCCATCCCCAGCTTTGCCTGCTACGAGACGGTGGAAGAGACGCAAGCTGCGGCCGAGGGCTTTGTGGCCGCCAAGCCGCAGCTGGCCAGCCTGGTGGACGCGGGCGACTCTTGGCAGAAAACCCAAGGCAGCGGCGGCTATGACATCCGCGTGCTCAAGCTCACCAACAGCGCGGTGACACCTGCAGGCGGCAAGCCCAAGCTGTTCATCAACAGCGCCATCCATGCCCGTGAGTACGCGACAGCGCCGCTGGTGCTGGCCTTTGCCCGCTGGCTGGTAGATGGCCATGGCGTGAACGCCGACGCGACCTGGATCCTCGACCACCACGAAGTGCACCTGATGCTGCACACCAACCCCGACGGCCGCAAGCGCGCGGAAGCGGGTCTGAGCTGGCGCAAGAACACCAACAACAACTTCTGCGCCAACACCAACACGCGCGGGGTGGACCTGAACCGCAACTTCACCACCGGCTGGAACAGCACCGGCGGCAGTGGCAGCAGCGGCAATGTGTGCGATGTGACCTACCGCGGCCCCAGCGCCGGTAGCGAGCCGGAAACCCGCGCCATCGAAGGCTATGTGCGCAGCCTGTGGCCCGACCGCCGCGGCCCCAACCGCGCCGATGCGGCGCCGGCCGACACCAGCGGCATCCACCTGGACGTGCACAGCTTCAGCCGCCTGGTGCTGTGGCCCTGGGGCGATGTGAGCACGCCAGCGCCCAATGGCGCGGCGCTGCAAACGTTGGGCCGCAAGTTCGCCTTCTTCAACGGCTACACGCCCCAGCAATCGGTGGGCCTGTACCCGACCGACGGCACCAGCGACGGCGTGAGCTACGGCGAGCTGGGCGTGGCCGCCTTCACCTTCGAGCTGGGCACCGCCTTCTTCGAGAGCTGCACCAACTACGAGAACACCATCAAGCCGGGCAACCTGCCGGCCCTGATTTACGCCGCCAAGGTGGTGCGCACGCCCTACATCACCCCGGCCGGCCCCGACCTCACGGCGCTGGCCTTGGGCCAAGGCGCTTCCAGCGCCGGCGTGCAACCGGGTGTGGCGGTGACGCTGACCGCCACCGCCAGCGATGCGCGCTTCTCGACCGTCAACGGCACCGAGGCCACGCAGGCCATCGCCGGGGCCGAGTACACGATCGACACCCCGCCGTGGGCGAGCGGCGCCAACCATGTCGCTCAAGACCGGCAGCGGCCGCAACCGCGTCGAGATCGAACGGTTCCTCGCCGCCGAG
>CAZAIR010000235.1:0-4860 GCA_964485225.1 uncultured Burkholderiaceae bacterium | reverse complement strand
GTGGCGGCCGCGAAGCGCTCGGTGACGCGATCTTCACCCACCGCCAGCACACCGATCGCCACGAAGCCAGCCGCCAGCGCCACCAAGCTCAGCCAGTGGCGCCAGTCCAACTGACGTTCCGGACCCTTAAGATGAACTAGCATGCACAGCAGCATCGCCGCTCCGGCGGCCAACAAACCGCCGCGCGATTGCGTGGCCATCAGCATCACCATCACAGCAAAGCCGAACAGGTACCACAGCGGCAGCACAAACCCAGGTGCGCGCCCTTCACCTCCAGGCTCATCCGCCCGCCAGAAGGCCAACAAGGCAAACCATGCAGGAATGCCCAGCACGAGCAGGTTGGCCAAGTGATTCCGATTGTTGAAAGTGCCAATGAAAGCGCCCGGATAATCGGTATTGAAGTACCAGACAGACCCCGGGCCCTGCGAATACTGCATAAGCGAGATCAGCACCTGGATACCGACCGCGACGAGCAAGGCGCCAAAGATCCACGGGACCTGCCGCGGCAGGACCAGCAGACCCGCGAGCATGGCCGCTACCAACGGCACCCCTGACCAGAGCGAAGCCGACGTAGCCAGCGGGTTCAGGCTAAGCGGCAGGGCTTCGGGCGGAACTTTCCCCAACGAATGCAGCGCCGGCAGGTAGGCGCTGCGGCCCGGCAGCGAGGCCCAGGTGGCCGCTCCGAGCGGCCACAACTGGATGGCGGCCAGCCAAGCCGGCGCTAGTACTACCACGGCCACGGCTGTCCAGAACGAAGCCCTCTTCCATCGTGCTGAGCCTGGGTCTGCTGGCCGCACCCACGAGGCTGCGGCCTCGGCCAAGGCGACCGCAATGACGATGAGCCCTAGGCCGAGAAGGGCCGCGAGGGCCACTTGCCGGTTGCCACCCCGAACCAGCGGGGCCAGCAACAGCATCAGCAGGGCGCAAAAAAAAACCAACCGGCTGGACAGCCGGCTGGTTTCTTCCGAGCGAGTAACGCTGAGGATGCTCAAGTGCCCGAGAGATCGCTGGAAACCACTTGATCAAGCACAACGAACGATGCCACCGACACGCCAACGACAACCGCACCACCAGCCCCGCCAGCAGCCCCCGCGACTATGCCACCGCCGCCAGCTTGCGCCAACTGGACTGGGGAGGCCAACTGCGACACCGCTGCCACGTGTTGGGTGCAGGTCAGCTTCGGGTTCAGGGCCAGGAACTGGTTGGCCTTCAGCGCAATCACACAACCCTCGGTTAGCCTCACCGTCGCCTTGCTGCCATTGCCGGTGACGATGCGGCTATTGGCCGCGAGCGATGTGCCGTTCTTGCCCCTCACGACTGTAGCGTCGGAGGTGACCGTGACGTTCCCATGAACGTCGGAAAGTTCGCCCACGCGCTCGCTGGCAAGCCCTATCGATGTGACACTCATCATTGCCAAAGCAGCGACGCAAGCTTTCATTTTTTTCCCCCGTTCAACATCGTACACGCGGTCTCAGGATACCCAATGCTCATGCCGCCCGCAAGCGGTGGGGAAGGAACGTACGGCGCGCGCCAAACTTCGTGTTGCATTGCTCTGTGGCGCGGGCAGGCGGACATGGAGGATAGGGCGTAGTCAGGCGCGCCGTGTACATTTACGGGGCTCGACAGACGGCGGAGGTCTCGATGCTGCGTTGTCAACCCCTTGTTTTCGAGGCGACCTGTCAGCCCTAGGTCCATCGCGGCCGTAGGGTGAGCCACCGAGATCGATCCAGCGCTTGTTGCATTTTTGCGACAGCACAATGATGAACACTCTTCTCATCCTTCCCAGCTTCGTTGTGTCCCTACTGGCCACCATGCTTGTGGTGAAGTCAGTCGCGCTGCACGGGAGCTTTTCGACAGATCACGACTTCAGCGGACCTCAGAAGTTTCATGCGCATCCGGTCCCGAGAATTGGTGGCGTTGCTATAGCCCTAGCCATTGTGGCCGGTACCGCGATCCTGCAGATTCTCCAACTTCCCGAGGTCTCTACACTCTGGCTGTTGCTTGCATGCGCTGTGCCCACCTTCGCCGCCGGGTTGATTGAAGACCTGACCAAGCGGGTGAGCCCGCGCTGGCGGCTGGTGATGACGGCGGTCTCTGCACTGTTTGCGGCATGGCTGATCGATGCCGTGGTGCGCCGCACCGGTTTGGCAGCATTGGATGTGATGTTCCAGTTCACGCCGTTGGCGGTGGTGCTGACCGTGTTCATGATGGCCGGAATTGCCAACGCGGTGAACATCATCGACGGCTTCAACGGTTTGGCGTCGATGTGCATGATGCTGATCCTCGGTGCGCTGGCCTACGTGGCCTATCAGGTCGGAGACAGACTGCTCTGCACTTTTGCTTTGACGATCACTGGCGCATTGCTCGGGTTCTTCGTGTGGAACTTCCCCAGGGGCTTGATTTTTCTCGGTGATGGCGGCGCCTACCTGATCGGCTTCCTTCTCGGTGAGCTATCGGTGTTACTGGTATTGCGTAACCCGTCGGTATCGGCATGGTTCCCGATCCTGTTGTGCGCTTACCCGATCTTCGAGACGGTGTTCTCCATTTACCGTCGCCGCATCCTGCGCGGTACCTCACCCAGCGATGCGGACGGCATGCACCTGCACAGCCTCGTGTACAAGCGAATTACGCGCTGGGTGTTACCAGTGTCCGCCCAAGAGACGACCCGCAGGAACTCGATGACTTCACCGTACCTGTGGGTCCTATGCTTGTTATCAGTGATCCCGGCGGTAGCGTTCTGGAAGAGTACAACTTGGCTGGTGTTGTGGTGTATCGTGTTTGTCGCACTTTACTTGACCCTCTATTGGCGCATCGTACGTTTCCGCACGCCACGCTTTCTGCGTGGTAGAAGGTAACTCCTCATCATCGATTTGAACACTTGGTGGAATGTTTGCGGCCACCCTTGGCCGTGCTTCAAAGGAGTCCCTATTTGGAAAACTGATAGGAGTGGCGCCAGATCTTCTCCTGGTCGGTTCGCGATAGTCCTTGTTGCGGTGCAGTGGTATCGGCAGCAATTTATACGTTTTGTTGCCCTCATGAATTCTCAACCGGAAATCCTCGCGGCTCGTTATTCTCGGGTTCAAGCTCCCGCATATGTCGATCCCTGTGGCTACCTGCGCTCTAGTAGGCTCAATCCCGGCTTCGAGGACGGCTTTCCTCGTGCCGCTGGATTGCTTCTCCCAAGCGCCCCAACGCTTTGCGTCCGCGCGGCAAGGTTCGCGAGACGCGATGTATTGGTTCGGTGAGTTCAAGGGCGCCTTGTGTTCGGCGCTACCCGTCAATCGCAAACGGTTTGCTGTAGAGTCTGTTAAACGGATGGACACGACGGCCATTGTAAACCCGCCTTTGAGTCAAATTACTGCCATGAGCGCTGATCCGGCAGGCCTTGTAGAACAACTCCTGAATATTAGTCTTGATCCTGAAGCGAGTGGCCGCATGCTGCACCGGTGCATCCAGCGCCAGTAATCCGCTTCGACCCATCAGGCGCAGGATGTTCTTCGCCGCATCAGCAATCTGATAAACCAAGTAATTAGTCCCAAATTTGACCGGGGGCGCGTCGCGCCAGCTCCAAGTCAATCATGAACTTCCGATGAAACTACTCGTGTATGCCATGCGACGGCATACAGCACGATGATCGTCAAGGCTTCGGACTGCTATGCGCGAGGGCTGTTCCCGCCGCCTGCGACTTCAACCTTGGGGACGCGGAATCTTGATCCTTGACTACAAATATAAGCATACTCAAGCCGACGCAAAACTCACCGCAGCGTCAACTCAAGGCCTTCAACGAGCAGCGTCTCTTCCCACATCGTCACCTGCTTGCCCGCTCGAGAGAGCCTCAACACAGTGCCAGGGTCGCCGGCCAGTCGTGTCACCCGTGCTGCGAAGTTCATGCTTAGCGGGTTCCACCTTCTCAGCCGGTTTCCACCCGGTGCACCGGCTTGGTCGCGCGCCTCAATGCTGTGCGTGAGTCCGCCCAAGTCGAAGCCCGTATCAAGATGGCCTGGGATCAGCGCCTTCAGACTGGTCGCGATCGGGCAAATCTTCAGTGGGATCACACCCTCACTTCGGTCGTGAACAGCAGCCGTTCGGAAACCAGATCTCGCGCAACGCTGATGTCGTTCCGGTGGCGGCATGTTCTGGTCTAGTTGTTGTCCAATGTGGGCAAGTCGGAGGAACTCTCCAAAGTTCGGGCCCGTCTCATCTAGAACTCGATGCGCCGCTACAGTCGCTTGTGCGCGCCGCGCAACTGGCTGGCGGCCGCGCGCACCGGCAACTTGTGGCAAAGCGTCATCACAAGGGCCCAGACTGCGGCAGTCAAGTCCGATCCCCGCCGGACTCACAGCACAACACTCTGATGGTCTCGCTTCCGCTCGTGCAAGCGATACCTGGCGCGTCGCAGTGCCGGTGGGCCTGAAACTTGAAGAAGTCAAGGAGGCGCCACGCGCGGCGACAGCCGCTACGGATGGGCTGCGTGCCGACGCCACAGACCGTGTAAGGGAGGGCGGCCTCAAATCTGAAGTGCAACACCCACCGCGTAAGGTATGCACATGGACAAGAGGACCCAGTACCGCCAGCTTCAGCCCGAGGACCTGATGACGATAGCGAGCATGAAGCAACAGGGGCTCGGTGCCCGCGCCATGGCCCGGGCGATGAGCCGCAGCCCTTCGACCATCACGCGCGAGTTGGCGCGCAACACCCTGCCGGCCGCGCCCTACGGTTCGCATACGGCCCAGGTCGCCTGCGTCAGCCGGCGCGTCGCCGCCAGGCCTGCCGCCAAGCTGGCCTTCGACGGCGTTGGCTGGGGTGTGGTGCGCACGATGCTGGACTGGAAGTGGTCGCCGCAGCAGATTGCCGCTACCC
>CAZAIR010000234.1:0-4865 GCA_964485225.1 uncultured Burkholderiaceae bacterium | reverse complement strand
GGTGATCAGGTCGTTGATCGCCATCGCGATCGTGTCCTGCGCGATCGCGTCGTAGTAGGTCCTGCCGGTGAGCCGCGTCATCTCGTCGGCGACGAGCGCCTTCGAGCCGAGGCATTCGACGATGCTCGCGAGGTGGAACGGGCCGACGTCGACGACGTAGGCCGATTCGCCGCGCGAGGCCGCGATCTCGGAAAAGCCGTGCGCGGCCAGGTTGGCGCCGGTGGCGGCTGCGGCGCGCTGCGCGGCGACCTTCAGCGGGTCGATCAGGTCGTAGACGACGCCGGACTGTTCGTAGCTCAGGGTGCCGGTGCCGGCCGCGGTCGGGCTGTTCATGGCGCGGGATTATCGGCGAGGGTCGACCCGTAGAATGGCCCGCATGTCCACCATCGTGCTGGCCCGCAAGTACCGCCCCCGGTCGTTCGAGGAGATGGTCGGGCAGGAGCACGTCGTGCAGGCGCTCGGCAACGCGCTGACGCAGCAGCGGCTGCACCACGCGTACCTCTTCACCGGCACGCGCGGCGTCGGCAAGACCACGGTCTCGCGCATCTTCGCGAAGTCGGTCAACTGCACCGGCGCGGACGGGCAGGGCGGCATCACCGCGAAGCCCTGCGGCGTGTGCCCGGCCTGCCGCGACATCGACGCCGGCCGCTTCGTCGACTACATCGAGCTCGATGCCGCCTCCAACCGCGGCGTCGAGGAGATCTCGCAGCTGCTGGACCAAGCGGTCTACAAGCCCGTGGTCGGTCGCACCAAGGTCTACATGGTCGACGAAGTGCACATGCTCAGCACCCACGCCTTCAACGCCATGTTGAAGACGCTGGAAGAGCCGCCCGAGTACCTGAAGTTCATCCTCGCCACCACCGACCCGCAGAAGGTGCCGCCCACGGTGCTGAGCCGCTGCCTGCAGTTCAACCTGCGGCCGATGCCGCCGGCCTTGGTGCAGCAGCACTTGGGCACGGTGCTGGCACAAGAGGGCGTGGACGCCGAGGCCGGCGCGCTGCGCCTGCTGTCGCGGGCGGCGCGGGGCTCGATGCGCGACGCGCTGTCGCTCACCGACCAAGCCATCGCTTTCGGCGCCGGCCGCTTGGTGGAAGCCGAGGTGCTGCGCATGCTGGGCAGCACCCCGCGCGCCCATGTACTGGCGCTGCTGGACGCCCTGAGCGCCGCCGACGCCGCCGCCCTGCTGGCCGAGGTGCAGGCACTGCAGCTCAGTGGCCACACTGGCACCGGCGCACTGGATGAGCTGGCCCGCTGGCTGCAGCTGATGGCACTGGCGCAAGCGGCACCGCAAGCACTGGACCCCGCCGATCCTGACACCGCCGATGCCGTCGCGCGCGCCGCCCAGTGGCCTGCCGACGAGCTGCAGCTGGCTTACAGCCTGAGCCTGCAAGGCCGCGCCGAGCTGGCCTTGGCGCCCGATGAATACGCCGGCCTGACCATGGTGCTGCTGCGCGTGCTGGCTTTCCGCCCGGGGCACGAGCCTGCGGCCCCCAGCCGCAGCGTGCCGCTGCGCCAAAGCAGCACGGCTCCGCAGGCCAGGTTGGTGGTGCCGGTGGTGGCTGCCCCGCCAGCATTGGCCCCGACGCCAGTCGCTGTGGCCCAGCCCCGCCCCAGCCCTGCGCCAGCGCCAGCCCCAGCCGTGGCCCCAGCTGCCGCCGACGAACCGCCTTGGCTCGATCTGCCCCCTGAAGAAGACGACGCCGGGGCTGTGGAAGCCGCTCCAGCGCCCGAGCCTGAGCCCGTCGCAGAGGCGGCCGCGCCCAGCCCGTCGGGCCGTGCGCCCGTGGCCAGCGCCGCTGCGCAGGTGTTGGTGCCCACGCCCACGGGTGAAGCCTGGGCGGCCTTGCTGCCGGAAGTGGGCGCCACCGCCTTGGCGCGCACTTTGGCCATGCAGGCGCAGTGCTTGGTGCTGGACCGCGCCAGCGACGCTTGGCGCGTCACCCTGCAAGTGGCCAGCGAAACCCTGCGCAGCGGGCCGGCAGTGACCAAGCTGCAGGGCCTGCTGGAGCAACTGGCCGGCGTGCCGGTGCACCTCACTGTGCAAGCCGGCGTGGCCACCGACACCCCGGCCTTGCGCGACAGCGCCGCTGCGGTTGCCGCGCAGGCCGCTGCCGAGGCCGAACTGGACCAATCCCCCGAACTGGCCGCCCTGCGTCGCCACTTCGACACCACCCGCATCACCCCCGGCAGCATCAAGCCGGTCTGACAGGAGACACCCCACCATGATGAAGAACCAATTGGCCGGCCTGATGAAACAAGCCCAGGCCATGCAAGACAACCTGAAGAAGGCCCAGGACGAGCTGGCCCACATCGAGGTTGAGGGCCAAAGCGGCGCTGGTCTCGTCAAGATCGTGATGACCTGCAAGCACGACGTGCGCCGAGTCACCATCGACCCGAGCTTGCTCAGCGACGACAAAGACATGCTGGAAGACCTGGTGGCAGCCGCCTTCAATGACGGGCTGCGCCGCGCGGAGGAAACCAGTGCCGAGAAGATGGGCAAGCTGACCGCCGGCCTGCCGCTCCCCCCCGGCATGAAGTTCCCCTTTTGAGTCATCGGTCTGCCTGCTGCACGGCCCCATCTCGCGCTTGCAGTGCTCGCCGTACCGGTGTACGGCTCCGCGCTTCGGCGCGACCTGAGGCCGCTCGCTACGGCAGTCCGACGACTCAAACTGAGCGTTTTTTTGGGGCTTGGACTGGGGCTTTGCGTTTGAAGCTGCTTGGCTTTGATCGTCCATTGGGGTGCTTGCTGTGACGGCACTTGAACAACTGATCGATGCCTTGCGGCGGCTGCCGGGTGTAGGCCCCAAGAGCGCGCAGCGCATGGCCTACCACCTGCTGCTGAACGACCGCAGCGGCGCGCAGGCCTTGGCGGTCACCTTGGGGCAGGCTTTGTCGCGGGTGCAGACCTGCACGCGCTGCCATGGCTTCAGCGAGGCGCCGGTGTGCAGCGTGTGCAGCGACGCCACGCGCGATGCGAGTTTGTTGGCCGTGGTCGAGAGCCCGGCCGACCAGGCCGTGATCGAGCGCAGCGGCTCGTACAAGGGCTACTACTTCGTATTGGGTGGTCGGGTCAGCCCGATCGAAGGCCGCGGACCGCGCGACATCGGGGCCGAAGCCTTGTTGCAGCGGGCCACCGATGGCCGGGTGCGTGAGGTGATCCTGGCCACCAGCTTCACCGCCGAAGGCGAGGCCACGGCCTACCTGCTGGGCGAGGCCCTGAAGTCACAAGGCCTGGCCGTGACCCGGCTGGCGCGCGGTGTGCCGGTGGGCAGTGAGCTGGAGTTCGTCGATTTGGGTACCTTGGCCCACGCGCTCGCTGACCGGCGCTGAGTGCCGTCTTTCCGTTTTCAACCCGCCCCTGAGGGACTGCCATGACCACCATCGCCAACATCTGCATCGTGGCCGCTTGCTTGCTGCCCATCGTTTGCGCAGCGATCGCCAAAAAACCGGGCTTCGGCAAGCGCCGCCGTGACGGCGGATACGACAACCACGACCCCCGCGCTTGGCTGGCCAAACAGACCGGTGTGCAGGCACGCGCCAATGCGGCTCAGGCCAACAGCTTTGAAGCACTGCCGCTGTTCATTGCGGGTGTGCTGGTGGCTCAACAGCAGGGTGCGGCGCAAGCCACGGTGAACGCGCTCGCCCTGGCCTTCATCGCCGCCCGTGTGGTGTACATCGGCTGCTACCTGGCCGACCAGGAGAAGGCCCGCAGTGCCGTGTGGCTGGTGGGCGTGCTCTTGAGCGTGGCGCTTTTCTTCGTCTGATCAGCGGCTGGTTTTGGCGCGTTGGGTGCGCGCCGCCTGCGGTGCTTTGGCGCTGGGCTTGCGTTTGGCGCTGCCCTTGGCACTGGCTTGGCGGCTGGGCGCCGTGAAGATGGTGAACTTCGCTCCGGCGGCCACTTTGGCGCCGGGTCGGGTGTTGTTCCACTCCGCCAGCTTGGCCACGCTGACGCCATGACGGCGTGCCAGCGAGGCCATCGAATCGCCCTTGCGCGCCGTGACGGTGCGTTTGCGCAGGGGAGGCCGGTCGGCCACCAGGGCCAAGGCCGCGGTGTCGGCCAGGTGCTCGCTGACGTCGTGATCACGCTTGCCGGTGCGCGGCACCAACAGGGTGGATCCGGCCTTGACCAGCATGCGTGGCGGGATGCGATTGAGTTCACGCAGGCCGGCCTCGGTCATCCCCACTTGGCGCGCAGCATCGGCGGCCTTCATGGTGCGCGGCACTTGCCAAGCGGTCCAGCTGGCGGTGGCGCCTTGGTGCTCGGCCAGGCCTTGCACGAACTGGCTGGCGTTGTCGTAGGGCAGCAGCAACTGGGGCGTGGCGGCGGCCAAGATGACCGGCTTGTTCATCTGCGGGTTGAACTGGCGGAAGCGATCGGTGTCGATGCCAGCCAGCCGCGCGGCCAAAGCGACGTCGATGTCGCGTTCAATGTTCACGGTCACGAAGTAAGGGTGGTTGGCCAGTGGCGGCAGGGTCAAACCATAGGCCTCGGGCCGCATCACGATGTTCTTCACCGCTTGCAGCTTGGGCACGTAGTCGGCCGTTTCGGTGGGCATGCGCAGGTCGGTGTAAGCGGTTGACAGGCCGGCGGCAGCGTTGCGGCGGATGGCGCGGTCCACATTGCCCATGCCCCAGTTGTAGGCCGCAAGGGCCAGCTGCCAGTCACCGTTGTAGCGGCGGCCGAGCTGGGTCAGGTAGTCGAGTGCGGCGCGGGTGCTGGCCAGCACGTCGCGGCGGTCGTCACGGAACATGTTTTGCTTCAGGTCGAAGTCTTTGCCCGTGGCGCTCATGAACTGCCACATGCCGCTGGCCTTCACGCGGCTCATGGCCTCGGGGTTGAAGGCGCTTTCGATGAAGGGCAGCAG
>CAZAIR010000233.1:0-4868 GCA_964485225.1 uncultured Burkholderiaceae bacterium | reverse complement strand
GACACCATCACCAGCGGCATCGAAGGCGCATGGACGCCCAACCCCATCCAGTGGGACAACGGCTACTTCGAAACCCTGTTCGGCTATGAGTGGGAGCTGACCAAGAGCCCCGCCGGTGCCCACCAGTGGACGCCCAAGGGCGGCGCCGGGGCCGGCACCGTGCCCGATGCACACGACCCCAGCCGCCGCCACGCGCCCATGATGACCACGGCCGACCTGGCGCTGCGCTTCGACCCCGCTTACGAAAAGATCTCGCGCCACTTCCTGGCCCACCCCGAAGCCCTGGCCGACGCCTTCGCGCGCGCCTGGTTCAAGCTGACCCACCGCGACATGGGCCCGCGCGCACGCTACCTGGGCAAACTGGTGCCGCAAGAGGTGTTGATCTGGCAAGACCCGGTGCCCGCGGTCGACCACCCGCTGGTGAACGAGGCCGACATCGCCCAGCTCAAGGCCCAGGTGCTGGCCAGTGGCTTGAGCACGGCGCAGCTGGTGCGCACCGCCTGGGCCTCGGCCTCCACCTTCCGCGGCAGCGACAAACGCGGCGGCGCCAACGGCGCGCGCATCCGCCTGGCCCCGCAAAAGGACTGGGCCGCGAACGAGCCGGCCGAGCTGGCGACGGTGCTGGCCAAGCTGGAGGGCATCCAAGCCGTGTTCAACGCTGCGCAAACCGGTGGCAAGAAGATCTCGCTGGCCGACTTGATCGTGCTGGCCGGCGGCGCCGCCATTGAGGCCGCCGCGGCCCAGGGCGGCCACCCGGTGCAAGTGCCTTTCACCCCGGGCCGCACGGATGCAAGCCAAGCCCAAACCGATGCCGAATCGTTCGCGCCGCTGGAGCCCGTGGCCGACGGCTTCCGCAACCACGTGCGCCCCGGCCTGGAACGCCATGCACCGGAGCTGCTGATCGACAAAGCCCAGCTGCTGGGCCTGAGCGCGCCAGAGATGACGGTGCTGGTCGGCGGGCTGCGTGTGCTGGGCGCCAACGCGCACGGCAGCCCCCATGGCGTGTTCACCGAGCGCCCCGGCGTGCTCAGCAACGACTTTTTCGTCAACCTGCTGGACATGCGCACCCGCTGGCAACCGGCCATCAATGCCCCCGGCGTGCTGGAAGGCCGCGACCGCGTGAGCGGCGCCGTGACGCGCACCGGCACCACCGTAGACCTGGTGTTCGGCTCCAACTCGCAGCTGCGCGCTTTGGCCGAGGTCTATGCCGCCAACGACGCCGGACCGCAGTTTGTGAGCGCCTTCGTGGCCGCTTGGGTGAAGGTGATGGAGGCCGACCGCTTCGACCTGCGCTGATCGGCTCTCGCGCCATGCAAAAAGGCCTGTGCGGTGCACAGGCCTTTTTCGTGGGGGGCGCGTCAGCGGGTCAGGCCGCGGCCTGCGCCTCGAGGTCGCGCTTCAAGCCATCGGGCAGGCGCAGCTGGCGGGCCAGCTCATCCAGGTAGGCGCGCTCCATGAAGCTCGTTTCGTCCACCACCAGCACACTGGCCAGGTACATCTCGGCCGCCAGCTCCGGCGTGGTGGCGGCGCGGGCTACTTCAGCGGGGTCGAGTGGCCGGTTCAATGCTTGAGCGAACCACTGGCGCTGCTGCGGATCGGCCTCCTGGCGGTTCAGCTCAGCCTCGATCAGGCCACGCTCGCGCTCGTCCACATGGCCATCGGCTTTCGCCGCGGCAATCATGGCCTGCAGCATGGCGCGGCTGTGCAGCTCCACCTCGGGTGCCGGCAAAGCAGTCGGCGGCGCCTGGTGCCAGGCAGGGGCCGGGGCGACCGCCGGCTGGGCGGCCTGCTGTGCGGCTTGCGAAGCCTGGTATTGGCTGTACACCTTGTAGGCCGCGAAGCCCAAAGCGGCCACGCTGCCGTACTTGGCGGCCTTGCCCATCTTGCGGCCACCGGTGCTGCCGCCCAGCAGCAGGCCCAAGGCCCCGCCGCCCAGGGCGCCAGCGCCGATCTGGTCCCACTTCATCTCGCTGCTGCCTTGGGGCTTGTGGCCTTGAGCGGGCTTGGACTTGCCTTCCAGCATCCCCAAACCCGACTTCAACAGCTGCTCCAACATCGATTGCGCGCTCATACCGGGCTCCTTAAGCGGCGGCCTTCAGGGCAGCAATGCGCTGCTCCATCGGAGGGTGGCTGGAGAACAAGGCCATCAGGCCGTTCGGGCGGGCGCTGATGCCCATGGCGGCCATGGCCTTGGGCATCTCACCGGGGTCCAGGCCACCCAAGCGGGCCAGCGCGTTGATCATGGGCTGCTTGCGGCCCATCAGCTGGGCGGCACCGGCATCGGCACGGAACTCGCGCTGGCGCGAGAACCAGGCCACGATCAGCGCGGCCACCACGCCGAGCACGATGTCGAGCACGATGGTGGTCACGTAGTAGCCAATGCCCGGGCCGTCGTTGGTGTTGCGCAGCACGACCTTGTCGACGAAGTAGCCGATCACGCGCGACAGAAACACCACGAAGGTGTTCATCACGCCCTGGATCAAGGCCATGGTCACCATGTCACCGTTGGCCACGTGGGCCACCTCGTGGCCGAGCACCGCCTCGACTTCCTCGCGGGTCATCGACTCCAGCAAGCCGGTGGACACCGCCACCAAGGCCGAGTTACGGAACGCCCCGGTGGCAAACGCGTTGGGCGGGCCTTGGTAGATGCCGACCTCGGGCATGGCGATGCCCGCCTTTTGCGACATGCGCTCGACCGTGCTCACCAGCCAAGCGTGGGTGGCGTCAGGGCTGTTGTTGATGATCTGCAGCTTGGTCGTCCACTTCGCCATGGGCTTGCTGATCAGCAGCGAGATGAAGGCGCCGCCGAAGCCCATCACCATCGCAAAGCCGAGCAGCGTGGTCAGGTCCAGCCCGTTGGCAGTCAGGAAGCGGTTCAAGCCCAGCAGGTTGACCGCCAAGCCCAACACGAGCATGACGCCCAAGTTGGTAAGTACAAACAGAACAATGCGTTTCATGACAGCCCTCAACAGGTGGAAAACCAGTGCCACCGCGGCACCACAGTGCACAGTGTGGAGGAAGGGTCAAAGCACTGTGCGAATCCCGAGAATCTCCGCCATCGCCAGCACCACAACCGGACACCCCAACATGCGCGCCATCTCCTGCACCCAATGGGGGCAACCTGAAGAATTGCAACTGCTCAATCTGCCCTTGCCCACCCCCGGCCCCGGCCAGGTGCGGGTGACGGTGCAAGCCGCCGGGGTGAATTTCCCTGACCTGCTGATCGTGCAGAAGAGGTACCAACTGCAGCCGCCGCTGCCCTTCACCCCCGGCGCCGAGCTGGCCGGCACCGTGAGCGCGCTGGGCGAGGGGGTGACGCACCTGCAACTGGGCCAGGCGGTGGTGGGTTTCAGCGGCCTGGGCGCCTTTGCCGAAGAAGCGCTGCTGCCGGCCGCCCACTGCATGCCCCTGCCCGCCGGCATGGACATGGGCCTGGCCGCCAGCTTCACCCTGGCTTACGGCACCAGCTGGCACGCGCTGCGCGACCGCGCCGCCCTGCAGCCCGGCCAAACGCTGCTGGTGCTGGGCGCCAGCGGCGGCGTGGGTCTGGCGGCGGTGGAGATTGCCAAAGCCATCGGCGCCACGGTGATTGCCGCCGCATCCACCGACGCCAAGCTGGCCGTGTGCCAAGCGCACGGCGCCGACGGCCTCATCAACACCAGCACCGAGAACCTGCGCGAGCGCGTAAAGGCGCTGACCCAAGGCCGCGGGGTGGACGTGGTTTACGACGCCGTGGGCGGCGCACTGGCCGAACCTGCCTTGCGCAGCATGGCCTGGCGCGGCCGCTACCTGGTGGTGGGCTTTGCCAGCGGCGAGATCCCCAGCATCCCGCTGAACCTGCTGCTGCTCAAAGGGACGGCGTTGGTGGGCGTGTTCTGGGGCGAATGGATCCAGCGCGAACCCAAAGCTTGGGCCCAAGGCCTGGCCGAGCTGATGGGCTGGCTGCGTGGCGGCCAGCTCAAGCCCTTGGTGTCGCAGCGCTACGCGCTGGCCGACACCCCCCAAGCCTTGCGCGACGTGGCCGAGCGCCGCGTGGTGGGCAAGGTCGTGATCGAACCCCAACGTTGAACCCGAAGGACCGATATGGCGCACGCCCGCTTTGAATGGGACGACCCACTGCAGCTGGAGCAGCAACTTGAGCCCGACGAACGCGCCGTGCGCGACGCCGCCGCCGCCTACGCCCAAGAACGCTTGGCCCCGCGCGTGCTGGAGGCCTTCCGCCACGAGCGCATGGAGCCCGCGCTGTTCCGCGAAATGGGCGCCCTGGGGCTGCTGGGCCCCACCATCCCCGAGGCCTATGGTGGCCCCGGCTTGAACTACGTGTGCACGGGCCTCATCACCCGAGAGATTGAGCGCGTGGACAGCGGCTACCGCAGCATGATGAGCGTGCAGAGCAGCTTGGTGATGGTGCCCATCCACACCTTCGGCAACGAGGCCACGCGGCAGAAGTACCTGCCCAAGCTGGCCACGGGCGAGTGGATCGGCTGCTTCGGCTTGACCGAACCCAACCACGGCTCTGACCCCGCCGGCATGCTGACGCGGGCGCGCAAGGTGCCTGGCGGCTGGTCGCTGACGGGCAGCAAGATGTGGATCACCAACAGCCCCATCGCCGACGTGTTCGTGGTCTGGGCCAAGGACGACGAAGGCGCCATCCGCGGCTTCGTGCTCGACAAGGGCACGCCGGGCTTGAGCGCACCGCCGGTGCACGGCAAGGTGGGCCTGCGCGCCTCACTGACCGGCGAGATCGTGATGGACAAGGCCTTCTGCCCTGACGAGAACGCCTTCCCCGACGTGCGCGGCCTCAAGGGCCCGTTCACCTGCCTGAACAGCGCCCGCTACGGCATCGCCTGGGGCGCGCTCGGCGCGGC
>CAZAIR010000232.1:0-4878 GCA_964485225.1 uncultured Burkholderiaceae bacterium | reverse complement strand
TTGCGCATCCACCCACCGGACAACCGCCCCATGGCCAAAGACTTCAGCACGATGGAACACAGCAGCCCCGAGGGCCGCCCCACCATCCACACCGTGAGCGCCGCCGCGCAGCGCCGCACCTTTTTGCAGGGCGGCTTGGCGGCCTTCCTGTCGCCCCTGGCCGTGAAGGCCGGTGCCGCCAGCGCGTTGTTGGCCAGCGCCGGCTGCGCCAGCACCACACCCCCGGCGCCGGCCACCCCGGCCGTGCGCATGGGCTTCAAAGGCGTGGCCGTGTCCACTGCGGATGCCGTGACCGTGCCCGAGGGCTACACCGCGCAGGTCATCGCCGCCTGGGGCGAGCCGGTGGGCGTGCCGGGCGCCATGCCCGCCTTCAAATGGGACGCCAGCAACTCGGCCGCCGACCAAGCCGTGCAGATGGGCATGCACCACGACGGCATCCACTACTACCCGTTGGACGGCAGCCGCCGCGGCCTGCTGGCGATGAACCACGAGTACACCGACGACGGCCTGCTGCACGTGGGCGGCACCGCCAACTGGAGCGCCGAGAAGGTGGCCAAGAGCCAAGCGGCGCACGGGGTGTCGGTGATCGAGGTGGCGCAGCAAAGCGATGGCAGCTGGCAGCCGGTGCGCCCCTCGCGCTACGCCCGCCGCATCACCGCCAACACGCCTTGCACGGTCAGCGGCCCGGCCGCCGGCCACGCGCTGCTGCAAACCGCGCTCGACCCCAGCGGCCGGCGCGTGCTGGGCACGCTGAACAACTGCGGCAGCGGCATCACACCCTGGGGCACCTACCTGACCTGCGAAGAAAACTTCATCGGCTACTTCCGCGCGCCCAACCGCCCCGATGCCCACCAGCGCCGCTGGGGCATGCGCCCGGGCGACGGCTTTGGCTACCGCTGGGCCGAGTTCGATGCGCGCTTTGACAGCGTGGACCATCCCAACGAACCCAACCGCTTTGGCTGGGTGGTCGAGATCGACCCGATGGACCCGAGCAGTGCCCCCATCAAGCGCACCGCGCTGGGCCGCGCCGCGCGCGAAGGCGCCACCGTGGCGCTGACCAAAGACCAGCGCGCCGTGGTCTACATGGGCGAGGACGCGCGCTTCGAGTACATCTACAAATTCGTCAGCGCTGGGCGCGTGCAGCCCGGTGGCGCCAAAGCCAACGCCACGCTGCTGGACACTGGCACGCTGTACGTGGCCCGCTTCGATGCCGACGGCACCGGCCGCTGGCTGCCGCTGCGCCACGGCCATGGCCCGCTGAACCAGGCCAATGGCTTTGCCGACGCCGGCGAGGTGCTGGTGAAAGCCCGCCAAGCCAGCGATGCGCTGGGCGGCACGCAGATGGACCGCCCCGAGTGGATCGCCATCGACCCGCAGGGCTACGTGTACTGCACGCTGACCAACAACAGCCAGCGGGGCCAGGTGGGCCGCGCCGCCACCGACGCTGCCAACCCGCGCGCCGAGAACACCACCGGCCACATCATCCGGTGGAAGGAAAGCGCCGACTTCGACGCCGAGACCTTTAGCTGGAACCACTTCGTGCTGGCCGGCGACCCTGCCAACGAACGCGCCGAGGCGCGCGGCAACGCCAAGGGCCAAACGGGCTTCAAGGAATTCGCCTGCCCCGATGGCCTGTGGGTGGACGGCCGCGGCCTGCTCTGGATCCAAACCGACATGAGCACCCGCGAGATGGGCAAGGGCGACCTGGCGCGCTTGGGCCACAACGTGATGCTGTGCGCCGACCCGGTGAGCGGGGAGATCCGCCGCTTCCTGACCGGACCGGCCGGCTGCGAGATCACTGGCGCCACCGGCACGCCCGACGGCCGCACGATGTTCGTCAACATCCAACACCCGGGCGAGCCCGCCGACGACCGCAGCGAACCGAGCGCCCCACGCGCCATCAGCAACTGGCCCGACCAGCGCCCCGACGGCCGCCCACGCTCGGCCACGGTGGTGATCCGCAAGCGCGACGGCGGCCTCATCGGGACCTGATACACCCCGCTCACGGGATGTAACAAATGTGGCGTGGGACAGACAATCTGCGCCGCGATGCCCGACGTCCACTTCCCCACCCTGTTGCTGGCCTTGGGCCTGGTGACGCTGCTGTGCTCCGGCATGGTGGCGCTGACCGCCACCGTGTGTGGCGGCTGGCGCGAGGGCGCTTGGTGGGCCGGTGGCAATGTGATGGTGTTCGTGGGCTTCGTGCTGGGCACCACCAGCAGCACGCCGGTGTGGGTCCACGGCGTGCTGGCCTTCTCGCTGTTCGCGCTCGGCCAAGGCCTGCTGGTGCAGGGCTTTCGTGTGTATGCGGGCCTGGACCGACCGTTACCAGTGCTGCTGCTCGTGACGCTGGCCGGCACCATCGGGCCGCTGCTGTTCAGCACCCTGTGGCCGGACCCCATGGACCGCGTGCGCAGCGCCAGTGTGGTTACCCTGGCGGTGTGCGCCAGCACGGCATGGTGGCTGTGGCGCATCGCAGTGAACCCAGGGCGACTGGCCGCGCAGATCACCAGCGCCGGCTACGGGCTGCTGTCCGTGCTGATCGCCGTGTGGCTGGCCTGGCCCCTGCTGCCCTTTGGCCCGCCCATGGACCCCTTTCACCTGACCGCTTGGCTGTTGTTGGGCGGACAGGTGAGCGTGATGAGCGGCCAACTGCTGATGCTGACCCAACGGCACGCAGGCCGCCTGGCCCATGCCGCCCGCACCGATGCCCTGACCGGCACCCACAACCGCGCCGGCTTTGTGGAACTGGCCACCCGGCGCATCGCACGCGCCATCAAAGCGGGGCAGCCGGTGGCCTTGCTGTTGTTCGACATCGACCACTTCAAGCGCATCAACGACACCCTGGGGCACCCCGTGGGCGACGAGGTGCTGCGCCGCGTGGTGCGCCGCGCGGTGCGCACACTGCGCCCCGACGACCTGCTGGGGCGTTGGGGCGGTGAAGAGTTCGCGGCGCTGCTGGTGGGCGTGAATGCGCTGCACGCGCAAGGCGCGGCCGAACGCCTGCTGAGCAACATCGGCCGCCGCTCGATCGTTCTGGAGAGCGGCGCCAAGCTGCGGGTCACCGTCTCCATCGGCCTGGCCCTGCACAGCCCCGACGCCGAACGCCCCCTGGACCAACTCAAGTCCCTGGTGGCTGCGGCCGACACGGCGCTGTATGCCGCCAAGGCAGCGGGGCGGAACCAGGTGCGGGTGAGCCAAGAGGCGGTGCACAGCACGGGGATCGGGAGTGCGCCGATTTCTTTGACGATGCCGAGTGGGTGGTCGAGTTTGGGGAGTTGAGGGGCGGGGGTGGCCGCCTTGCACCCGGGCCATTCCCTCGTCATCGGTGGCGGTGGTTGTTGTGGTGATTTGCGGTGCAGGGCGGATAGCGCCTGCGGGCTGCACCGCAAAACACCCCACCAGCCACACGCTGGAAAAGCCAGATCAGCCGAACAAGCCCATCACCCCACCGGTGTACCCCGGAAACACGCCGCCCAACTGCGCATCCGAAAGCCGCAGATGCTGCGCAACCATCGCCCCAAACACCGCCCGGTAATCGGTGGTGATCGCCAAATCCCGCCCTTCAAAGCGGGCACTCCGATCCAACCCCGGCCAAGCCCCCAGCACGCGGCCGCCGGCGCTGGGCGCCAGCCCACCGCCCATCACCCACACGGCATTGCCGTGCCCATGGTCGGTACCGCCGTTGCCGTTCTCGCGCACGGTGCGGCCGAATTCGCTGACCACCAGCACCACGGTGTCGTTCCACAGCGGGCCCAGTTCGCGGGCCAGCACGGCCAGGCCTTGGCCCAGGGGGGCGAGGCGGCTGGCGAGTTGGCCTTGGGCGGCGCCTTGGCGGGCGTGGGTGTCCCAGCCGCCGAGTTGCATCAAGGCGAACTGCACGCGGGCGTCGCCGCGCATCACGCGGGCCAGTCGGCGGGCATCGTCGGGGAAGCCGTTGGGCAGCGGTGCGCCGTTGTTGGCGGCTTGCATTTCGCGGTCCAAGGCGCTGCCGGAGGCGCCCATCTGCATGGCGTTGGCGGCGGCATCGGCCTGGGCCAGGGCTTCGCTCATTTGCGCGCGGCCGCTTTGGCCGTCGGCCCAGGCTTGGCCGTAGCGGGGATCGTTGGCGTAAAGGGCTTGCAGGCCCGAGCCCATGTCGCCACCGCCGGCGCCACGGGCCACGCGGCGCGCCGGGCGGCCGGCGTTGCTGCCAGGCAAGGCGGCCACGGCGTGGTCGCCCACCAGGATGCGTGGGCGGGTGCTGCCGCCGTACACGGCACGCACGGTTTGGGAAGCGCTGCTGGCGTCGGCCGCCTCCGGCGTGCTCAAGGCCAGCAGGCGGCCCATCCAGCCGTCGGGCGTGGTCTTCTTGCCGGGGGTGCCGGCTTCGAGTTCGTCTTGCGCCTCGAAGTGGCTGCGGCCTGCCGTTTGCGCGCCGCAGGCGTGCACGAAGCTGAGCTGGCCCGCCGCCCACAGCGGCTGCAGGCTGGCCAGGGCGGGGTGCAGGCCGAAGCGGCCATCGAGGTCGATCGCACCACCGGCTTGGCCGGGGGCGGCCAGCGCGATGGTGGGGCGCTCGTCGCGGTAGCCGGCTTCAGCGTAGGGCGCCACGACGGACAGGCCATCGACGGCGCCGCGCAGCAGCACCACCACGGCGCGCTTTGGCGCGGCGTTGGCGCGGGCCGTGGGCAGGTAGGGCAAGGCGCCCAGAGCAAGCAGGCTGGAAATGGCGTGGCGGCGTTGCATGGCGGTGGGGCTTTCAGTCAGGTGTCTTGGAAATCCGGCGAGGCCAGCAGCAGCGCGGCTTGCAGGCGCGGCGGCTCGGCGGCGATGGCGCTGCGGGTGCGCGCGCCGATGGTGGGGCCCAGGGTGTCAAGCAAGCCGGGCACGGCGCTG
>CAZAIR010000231.1:0-4880 GCA_964485225.1 uncultured Burkholderiaceae bacterium | reverse complement strand
ACCGCCACGAAGCTGAGCCAAAAGCCGGGCTGCACCAGGGCCCAGGGGTCGCCCGCGCCCACCACGGCGCCGGCCAGCAGCAAAGCCAGCGGCCAAGGCCAGCGCCGGCCGCTGCTGGCCAACAGCGCCAGCACCGCCAGCAGGCCCACGGTGCGCTGAGCCGGCACGCCCCATCCCGACAACACGGCATAGCCCAGCGCCGCCAGCAGCCCCAGCCAGCGCGCGGCGGCCGGTGTGGCCCAGGTGCTGACCAAGCGCGGGCTGCGGCGCCACGCGGCGCGCACCAGCCAGCCGGCCGCCCAGGCGAACACGGTGATGTGCAGGCCGCTGATGCTGAACAGGTGCACCACGCCAGCGTCGCGCAGCAAGGCCCAGTCGCTGGCGGGCAAGGCGGCTTGGTCGCCGATCACCAAGCCGGCCAGCACGGCGCGCTGGCGGGGGTCGTCCACCTGGCGCTGGATGGCGTTGCGCACGCGCTCGCGCAGGGCGTGCACGTCCCACCAGGGGGCGGGGGCCAGCCGCTCGCCGCGCCGCACGCTGCCCTGCAGGCGCACGCCGCGCTCCAGCAGCCACAGCTCGGTGTCGGGCAGGCCGGGGTTTTGGCTGGCGTGCACGGGCTTGAGGCGCACGGTGAGGCGCCAGCGCTCACCCGCGCGCGGGGCCACGTCGCGGCCTTTGCCCTCGAACCAGGTGAGCGAGGCGCCGCTGGGCAGCGGCACGCTTGCTCCGCTGTGGGGGTCTTGCGCGCTGCCGCCCTCCAGCTGCAGGGCCAAGCGCCAGCCGCTGGCGCCGCCGAAGCCTTCCAGCGCCGTGGGCAGGCCGGCCACGCGGGCTTGAACGATCAGGTCGCGCCCCTCCCAGGCAGGATCGAGGTGCTGGTGCAAGCGCACATGGGCGCGCCAGGTGGCCCAGCCCAGGCCGAGTAGCAAGCCCAGCAGCAGCGCCAGCAGCGGCCAAGGTGCGCGGGGCCATCGCCGGGCCAACAGCAGCAACAGGGCCAGCCCACCCAGCCCGGCGGCCAGCGGCCCCGCCGTTGGGAGCTGGGCCTGCAGCTGCAGCACGGCCAAGCCGGCCAACCAACCCAGCAGGCCCAGGGCCAGCGGCCAAGGCGACGCCAAATCCCGCGCCACGGCGAGGGCGCCGGTGCGGCCGGGCATGGCGGCAAGCGAAACGGGCATGGTCCGGGCATTCTGGAGGCCGGTACGATCTTGGTTTACCCCCAACACAGAGGTTCGCGATGAGCGTTTCCCCCGTCCAACAACGCCTGGCCGAACTCGGCATCAGCCTGCCCCCGGTCAGCGTGCCCGCCGCCGCTTACGTGCCTTTCGTGCAGACCGGCAACTTGGTTTTCATCAGCGGCCACATTGCCAAGCACGCCGATGGCACGCCTTGGCAGGGCCAGCTGGGTTTGGACACCGACACGGCCACCGGCCAACAGGCCGCACGCAGCATCGCGATCGAGCTGCTGGGCACTTTGCAAGCCGCTTGCGGCGGCGATTTGGGCCGCGTCAAGCGCATCGTCAAGCTGATGAGCTTGGTCAACAGCACACCCAACTTCACCGAGCAGCACCTGGTGACCAATGGCGCCAGCGAGCTGATGCAGGCCGTGTTCGGCACCGCCATCGGCTCGCACGCGCGCTCGGCCTTCGGTGTGGCGCAGATCCCGCGCGGGGCCTGCGTTGAGATTGAAATGATTGCCGAGATCGAATGAGCGACGGTTTCCTTCGGCACACGCCGCGCTTGCTGGTGCTGCTGGGGCTGTTGTGCCTGGCTTCATTGGGCGTCGCCCTGGTGGCCCAGCACCAATTCAACGTGAAGCCCTGCCCATGGTGCATCTTGCAGCGCGGGATCATCTTGCTGCTGGCGGCACTGGCTTTGGTGGGTGGCACGGTGGCTTGGGTGGCCAAGCGCCGCGGCCGTCTGGGTTTGGCCAAGTTGGTGGCACGCGGCAGCTCGGTGCCGGTGACGGTGCTGGCACTGGCAGGCCTGGTGGCCGCCACCTACCAACACGAGGTGGCAGCGGTGAATGCCGATTGCTCACGCACGCTGGCCGACACCATCCTGACCGCGCTGGAGCTGGAGCGCCGCTGGCCCGACATGTTCATGGTGACGGCCAGCTGCAGCGACGCCGGCGCCTACCGTTTGGCGGGCTTGCCCTTCGAGCTGTGGAGCGGCGCGCTGTTTGCGCTGGCCTTGGGCGTGGGCCTGACGGCCATGTTGCGGGGCACGCGGCCCTGAAGGTTCGGCCGCTCAGGCCCGCAGCGGCCGGGCCCAGATGGGCCCGCCGTCTTCCAGGCGCACATGGCGCCAGTCGGTGAAGCCGGCTTGCGCCAGTGCAGCCAGCCAAGGGGCGGCAGCGGCACCGGGCTGACCCAAGTGGGCCTGGGTGTCGGGCGGCAAAAAACCCACATGGATGAGCTGCCGGGGCAGCATGGGCCCGAGGTGGCTGCTGAAGGCAGGCCCCAAGCGCAGGCGAGCGCTGCGGGTGTCGGCCGGCAAAAAGTGGCGCACCAGCCCCTGCCAGAACGGCGACTCGCCTTGAGCGTCGAGCCAACCCGGCAGCTCCACCATCACCCAGGCGGGGTCAGGCCGCGCGGCGCGCAAGCCACCCAGGGCGGCGTGCAACAGGGCGCTCAACACCTCGGGTGAGGCGTTGGGAGCGGCGTAGAGGGCGCTGAGCTCGGCCTCGCCGGTGGCGTCGTGCCCGATTTGCAGCGTGTGCTGCACATGGTGCAAGCCCAGCTCGGGCGCGGCATGCACCACGCGGCCGATGTGGAAGCTGTAGCGCAACCGGCTGTTGCCCACGCGCGGCTGGGCGTGCAGCCAAGCCAGGGGCAGGCCTTGCGCATCGTTGGCGCGCCACCACTGGCCGCCAGCGGCTTCGGCCGGCTCGGCAGCGCCCACGGGGGCGTCGGGCGTGTTGTGAACTTGCCAGCTCATGCGGCACCTTCCAAATCCAGGGGAACGGCCAAGCCCTCGTCGGTGCCCAGCACTTGGCGGGCATCGTCACCTGGGCCTAACAAGCGGGCCACAAAGTGCGCGCGCTGGCTGCTGCAGGCCAGCCACAGGCCGTTGCCGGCCCGCGGAAGGCGCAGTGGCTGGGCCAAGCGCACGCTGGCCAAGGCTTGCAGGCGGCCTACCGCCGTGGGGCCACCGTCGAAAACGTCGATGTAGCTGTCGGTGTCAAAGCCTTCGGCCTGCAGGATGCCGAAGGGCAGCTCGCCGTCGGGGTGCAGCTGGCCGATGGCGCTTTGCGCGGCCTCGGGCAGCAGGGGCACGTAGACGGGGCTGGTGGGCAGCAGCTCGGCGATGAAGGCCTTGCTGCGGCCGCCGGCCAGGCTTTCGGCTTGCGGGTAGTCCATGGCGAAGAAGCGTCGGCCGACGGCATCCCAGAAGGGGCTGTTGCCGTTGGCATCGAGCACGCCGGGGTGCTCAGAGGCGATGCGTTCGCTGAAGCGGTCGGCGAACTGCGCCAGGAACAGCAAGCGCGCGCGCGACAACAGCTGCGCGCCGGGGCCATCGGCATAGGCGGGTTCGATGTAGAACGAGGTCAGCAGCGTGGCGTCGGTGAGGTCGTGCCCCAGGTGCAGGGTGTGGGTGCGCTGCACCAGGCCCAGCCCCGGGCTGGCGGCGTGGATGAACTCGTTGTAGTAGCTGTAGAAGCGCGCCCGGAAGCCCGCCCGCGCGGTGATGCCGCTGCAGCCGACGATGCGCTGGGCACCCTGGTCCTCCAGCACGAACAGGAAGCTCTCTTCACCGCTGGCGTCGTCGGCGCTGAGCAAGGCGGTTTGGCTGCGTGCCACGCGCTCGGCCAACCAAGCGCGGTCTTCGCGCAGCGAGCCGATGCCCACGCTGCTGGCAGCAGCCAAGCGCAGCAAGGCGTCCAGGTCGGCGGAGGTGGCGGGGCGCAGCAGCAGATCTTGTGGGTGGCCAGGCATGGTCAGGCGGCTCTCACTTCACGGGGGGGCACGGCGCCGCCCCCTTCTTGCCAGCGCTGTTCGCGCAGGGACTCGGCCTCCCGCGCGCGTTCCTCGCGCGGGGTGCAGCCAAAGGCGGCTTTGTAGGCGTTGGAAAAATGCGGGCCGCTGCTGAAACCGCAAGCCAGGCCGACCTGCAAGATCGACTGCCCGGTGCGTTGCAGCAGCTCGCGGCTGCGGTTCAAGCGCAGCTCCAGGTAGTGGCGCGAGGGCAGCTCGTCAAGGTGCTGCTTGAACAAGCGCTCCAGCTGGCGGCGCGACAGGCCCACCAAGCGCGCCACGTCGTCGGTGGGCAGCGGCTCGCTCAAGTTGGCTTGCATCAGCGCCAGGGCTTCGGCCAGCTTCGGGGGCATGAGGGCATGGCCGTGGGTTTCGCCCAGCACGCGCTCTTCGCGGCCGCGCAGGGCCGACAAACCCATCTTGCCGGCCAACTGGCGCACCAGGGCCTCGCCGTGCTCGCGAGCCAACCAAGCCAGCAGCATGTCCGGCACGGCCAGTGGGCGCGAGCAAGTGAGCGCCGCCGCCTGCGAGGCCTGCAGATCGATCTCGTACAGCCCTTGGCTCCAAACCACCGCCGGGTGCTGCTGTTGCAGGTGGCTGCTGAGCCAATCGGCGGCGCAAGCGCGGCGGCCGTTGAGCACGCCGGCACTGGCCAGCCAGAGCGCGCCGCCCTCCACCGCGCCCATCAGGCAGCCGCGGGCGGCTTGGCGCGCCAGCTGGCCGGGCAGTTGGCTCAAGGCATCGGTGGCGGCCAGCATGCGCCACGGCGCCAGCACCCACACCTGGGCCCAGGGACGCAGGGGGTCGAAGGGCATCTCAGGGCCGGTGCCGGGCACGCAGCACAGCTGCGGGCGCCAGCGGGGTTCGGGCAGCAGGGCGTTGGCGCCGTCGAGCAAGTCAGTG
>CAZAIR010000230.1:0-4937 GCA_964485225.1 uncultured Burkholderiaceae bacterium | reverse complement strand
GTTGCGCGCCTGTTGCACCGACGGCGTGGTGTAGTAGCGCATCAGGATGTGCGGCAGCGCTGCGGTGCCCACCATCAAGCAGAAGACAAGGGCCAGGAAGTTGCGACGTGAATCGTCGTAAGCCTTCTGCGCCTTGGCGTCGCCATTCGGGTCGCCGGCATACGGTTGAGCGTGCGACGGCATACCGGCCAATGGCTTGGCCCGGTCTTCATTGGCCTTCTTGGCCTTGGCGTAGGCCTCTTTGGCCGCTTCCTCGCTCGTCGGCAATGCCTTGAGCGCTTTTTCAGCAGCTTGGATGTCGGCCGGTACCTGCGGCACGGCGGCCTTGGCGGCTTCCAGCTTGGCAGTGGCCGCAGCACGGTCGGCCGCCATGGCAGCTGGCACGTCCTTCAGCTTGGCATCGAACTCCGCGGCACGGTCCTTGAAGATCTGGATGACTTCCAGCTCCTTCGGATCGGCCTTGATGCGCTTCTCAGCCTCGGTCACCTTGGCCAACTGAGTGCCATAAATGGCTTGCGGCACCGGCACGCCGGTTTGCTTCACCGACAGCCACACCACCGGAATCAGGTAAGCAATGATCAGGATGATGTACTGGGCCACTTGGGTCCAGGTCACAGCGCGCATGCCGCCCAAGAACGAGCACACCAAGATGCCCAACAGGCCGGCGAACACGCCCAACTGGAAGTCCAGGCCAGTGAGGCGCGAGGTGATCAGGCCGACGCCGTAGATCTGCGCCACCACGTACACGAACGACACCAAGATGGCCGCAAACACGCCGATCACCCGGGGGAGATTGCCTTCGTAGCGGGCACCCAAGAAGTCAGGGATGGTGAACTGCCCGAACTTGCGCAGGTAGGGCGCCAGGAATAGCGCCACCAAGCAGTAGCCGCCGGTCCAGCCCATGATGAAGGCCAAGCCGCTGTAACCCGTCAGGTACAGCGTGCCAGCCATGCCGATGAAGCTGGCGGCACTCATCCAGTCAGAGCCAGTGGCCATGCCGTTGTACATGGCAGGCACACGGCGGCCGGCCACGTAGTACTCGCTGGCGTCCGAGGTGCGGCTCATGAAGCCGATGCCGGCATACAGCAGCACGGTGGCCGCCAGGAAGATCAAGCCAATGTGCTCGCGCTTGAGCCCCATTTGCTCCATCACGGCCAGCACCAACACGAAGGCCACAAAGCCCCCGGTGTACCAGGCATACACCTTGTTCAGCTGTTTCTTGAAGGCAGCGTTGGCGGCCTTGTTGGAAACACCTGCAGGCGTGGAAGGATTCAGTCCAGCCATGTCATTCCTCCTCGGAAACGCCGTGCTCATGATCCAGTTGGTTCATGTAGCGGGCGTAGAACCAAATGATGAGCACATAAATAACAAGCGCGCCCTGGGCCCCCATCCAAAAGCTGAAAGGCCAGCCAAAGAAGTTGAAGCTGAGATCGCGTGCGAAATAGGCGACGACAAACGTCACCACGAACCAAATGCCCAGCAAAACACCTGTTACGCGCAGGTTCTTTTGCCAGTATTGGCGATGCCTTTCTGTCAACTGCATGATGGGCTCGTCTCCTTTCAAAGGTGGCACCAAGGTGCCGGGGTATGGGCACGCATCAAGTGCGCGCATCCAATTCAAGTTCCTTGGCCAGGGCTTTCGCCACATTGGGCTCAAACCCCTCCAGGTGCGTGAGCACCTTTTGGGCCAAGGCAGGCTGCGCCGCACGCACATGGGCGCGGGCCAGTTGGGTCCAGCCGTAGGGGCTCATCGGCTGCAGTTCGGTGTTGCGCTGCAGGGCGGCAATGGCGTCGTCCACCCGCTGCAGCTGCAGCAGCGACAAACCCAGGCCGTACCACGCGCTGTCCAGCTTCGGGTTGGTTTGCGTGGCGCGCTCGAAGGCAGCCACCGCAGCCTCATGCTGCCCTTGCTTGGCCAGCACGAACCCCAGGTTGAAAGCGTGAGCGGCTTCGCTCGGCGCCAGCTGCACTGCGCGCTCTAGGTCGGCTGCGGCGGCGGCCAAACGGTTCAGGCGCACGTTCAGGTGCGCTCGGCTCGACAGCGCGTAAAGGTGCTCGGGGCAGTGGTGCAGCATGCTGTCGAAGCAGCGCAAAGCCACCTCGCGCTGTCCCAAGGCCAAAGCCATCCACGCCTGCGTGCGCAGCCAAGCCATTTCAAAACGTTGACTCATTGACATTGCTGAACCCCAATCTCCAGACAAATCTGCACCTTGAGCGCCGTGCAAACCAACCAAAGCGAAACCAACAAGCAAGAGGTAGCGATCGGAATGTGCCGATCCAAAATTTGCTTCGGGCTGATCAAGCGCACCAGCCGCTCAGGTGGGCGGGTAACGATGCTCAGCACTTTGTAGAAGGGGTTTTGATCGCGTTTGGCACCAGCCAACAAACCCAGCACGAAACGCCCTGCCATCGACAACAGCGCAATTTCCGCCAGCAACTTCAAAGTGGTCACAACCAGCAACATGTGCATGCCCTTGAGGGGCCAGTATTTCGAGGTGCGGCATGTTGCTTCGCGGTGCCTTACAGATGTCTGACAGGAAAGCCGAGGTGCGTGGAAGCCCTCCTATCGCTAACCCCTGCCCCTATTCCGGACAGGGTCACATGCGACACTTCGCCCCCTGTTACAGCGCCCTTTGCCGCCACCAGCACACCCTCGTGTTGGCTTCATGTGCAGGCTCAAGCGCCAGACCCACACACACCATCTCAGGACCCCAAGAACACCATGGACGCCGAACGCATCAACGCCCTGGGCACGCTCATCTCCGACCTGCGCACGCGCACGCAAGCGCTTCGGGGGTATCTTTGACTACGACCGCAAAGCCCTGCGACTGAACGAAGTCAACGCAGCCCTGGAAAACCCAGCGGTCTGGAACGAACCCAAGCGCGCCCAAGAACTGGGCAAGGAAAAGCGTGAACTCGACCGTGTGGTGGAAACCATCCGCCACCTGGAAAGCAACCTCGATGACAACGCCGAGTTGTTCGAGATGGCCAAAGGCGATGAGGACTTCAGCGCCATCGAAGCACTGGAAGGCGAGACGGCCAAGCTGACGGGGTTGGTGGAGGAATTCGAGTTCCGGCGCATGTTCAACAACCCCGCCGACCCGAGCAATTGCTTCATCGACATCCAAGCCGGCGCCGGTGGCACCGAAGCGTGTGACTGGGCGGGCATGCTGCTGCGCCAGTACCTGAAGTACTGCGAGCGCAAAGGTTTCAAGGCCACCCTCGAAGATGAAACCCCGGGCGATGTGGCCGGCTTGAAGAGCGCCACCATCAAGGTGGAGGGCGAGTACGCCTTTGGTCTGCTGCGCACCGAAACCGGCGTGCACCGTTTGGTGCGCAAGAGCCCGTTCGATTCGTCGGGCGGCCGGCACACCAGCTTCGCGTCGCTGTTCGTGTACCCCGAGATCGACGACTCGATCGAGATCGACATCAACCCGGCCGACGTGCGCACCGACACCTTCCGCGCCAGCGGCGCAGGCGGCCAGCACATCAACAAGACCGACTCGGCGGTGCGCCTGACGCACATCCCGACCGGCATCGTGGTGCAGTGCCAAGACGGCCGCAGCCAGCACAGCAACCGCGACGTGGCCTGGAAGCGCCTGCGCAGCCGTCTCTATGACCACGAGATGCGCAAGCGCCAGGAAGAGCAACAGAAGCTGGAAGACACCAAGACCGATGTCGGCTGGGGTCACCAAATCCGCAGCTACGTGCTGGACCAAAGCCGCATCAAGGACTTGCGCACCAACTACGAGACATCGGCCACACAGAAAGTACTGGACGGTGACCTCGACGCCTTCATTTCAGCCAGCCTGAAGCAAGGCGTCTGATGCGCGGCGGTTTCGCGCTGGCCTTGGGATTGGCGATCACCGGGCAAGTGCTCTACCAGGTGATGCAAAAGGCGGTGAATCCCGCCGCCAACCCGGTGCTGGCGCTGCTCGCCTTCTACGGCCTCGCGGCCTTGATGGCGCTGCCACTGTTCTGGCTGTACCCGCTGGAGGGTGGCCTTGGGGCCGGCCTGAAGTCGCTCAACGGCGCGGTGCTGGGCGTGGCCGCGGCCATCGTGCTGATCGAGCTGGGCTTCTTGCTGGCCTACCGCGCCGGCGGCTCGCTGCAAAGCAGCTATGTGCTGACGGCAGCCATCACCACCGGCGTGCTGGTGGTTGTCGGTGCCCTCTTCTTCCGTGAGCGCGTGTCGCTCATCCACATTGCCGGTCTGGGCCTGTGCCTGGCCGGCATCTGGCTGCTGACGCGGCCAACCCACCCTTAACTCTTCAGGAGCCCCACCATGCGTGAAGGCCAAGCCAACGTCATCAACCGTCTGGATTACCAAGCCCCGGTGTTCTGGATCCACACGGTGGACCTGACTTTCGATCTGGATCCTGCCAAAACCTTGGTCACGGCCAAGATGGCTGTTCAGCGCAACACCGCCCAAGCCCATGCACCGTTGGTGCTGCAAGGCGAAGAGTTGACGCCGCTGCGCGTGATGGTGGACGGCGAGCCGGTGAGCTTCCGGCAAGAGGGCCACACGCTGGTCATCGACGCGCCCGATCGCGATTTCGAACTCGTCATCCGCAACACCTGCGCGCCCGAGAAGAACACCGCACTGAGCGGCCTCTACACCAGCGGTGGCGGCTTCTTCACGCAGTGTGAGGCCGAGGGCTTCCGTCGCATCACCTACTTCCTGGACCGTCCCGATGTGATGGCCGTCTACACGGTCTTGCTGCGCGCCGACAAAGCGAAGTACCCGGTGCTGCTGAGCAACGGGAACCTGGTTGAACAAGGCGATCTGGACAACGGCCGCCACTTTGCCAAGTGGCACGACCCCTTCCCCAAGCCCAGCTACCTCTTCGCCGTGGTGGCTGCCGACTTGGTGGCACGCGAGCAGCGCATCACCACACGCAGCGGTAAAGAGCACCTGCTGCAGGTGTACGTGCGCC
>CAZAIR010000229.1:0-4947 GCA_964485225.1 uncultured Burkholderiaceae bacterium | reverse complement strand
AAAGGAACTCCGGGTGCAGGGCGGAAGGCGCCTGCGGGCTCTCACTCAAATCAGTCCACCAACAACAACCAAGCCGGCCTTCGATTCCTCAGCTCGATCGACCCACGTCGATCACTTCAAGAACCGTTCCCGGAAGTCGGCATCCGGCACCGGCCGCCCAAACAACCACCCCTGCCCCGCCTCACACCCCAAGGCGCTCAAAAACGCCGCTTGGGCCGCCGTTTCCACGCCCTCGGCCACCACGCTGAGCTTGAGCGCGTGCGCCATGCTGACGATGGCGCGCACCAGCACGTCGGCGTCGGGGTCTTGGCCGAGGTCGGCGACGAAGCTGCGGTCGATCTTCAGCACGTCGATGGGGAAGCGGCGCAGGTAGGACAGCGACGAGTAGCCGGTGCCGAAGTCGTCGATGGCGAGGGTCACGCCCAAGTCTTTGAGGGCGAACAGCATGTCGCGGCTGCGGCCGTCGCGGTCGAGCAGCACCGACTCGGTGACCTCCAACTCCAGCGCGCCGGGGCTGATGCCGGTTTCGCGGATGGTTTCGGCCAGTTTGGTCACCAGGTGGGGGTCGCGGAACTGGCGGCCTGAGAGGTTGGCCGCCATGCGCAGCTGGGTGTGGCCGGCGGCGTGCCAGCCGCGCAGGGCTTCACAGCAGCGGGCCAGCACCCAGCCACCAATCGGTTCAATCAGGCCGCACTCTTCGGCCAGAGGGATGAAGCGGTCGGGCCCCACCGGGCCCAGCTCGCCCGAGTGCCAACGCAGCAGCGCCTCGGCGCCCAGCAGCTGGCGGCTATCCAGCCCGAACTTGGGCTGGAAGTGCAGCGACAGCTCGTTCTTGGGCAGTGCGCGGCGCAGGTGGTTGAGCAGCTGCACGCGCTCCAGCGAGCGGGCGTTCATCTCGGCGCGGTAGAACTGGTGGTGGCCGCGGCCCTGCTCTTTGGCCAGGTGCAAAGCGGCCTCGGCTTGTTGCAGCAGGCCATCGGGGGTGCTGCCATCCTCAGGGTGCAAGCTCAGGCCCATGCTGGCCCCCAGGAACAGCTCTTGCGCTGGGTCGTTTCCCTCCGCCGGGGTCACAAAGGCCTGCTGGAACAGGCTCATCAGCTTGGTCGCCAGGGCCTCGGCTTCCTGAACGTCGCGCACGCCTTCCAGCAGCACGCCGAACTGGTCGCCGCTCAAGCGCACCACCAGGTCGTGTCCGCGCAGGCGTTGTTGCAGGCGCGCGCCCACGGCGGTCAACAAGGCATCACCCAGGCCAGTCCCGAAGGATTCGTTCACGCGGTGGAAGTGGTCGATGCCGATGCAAGCCACCAAGAGCTTGGTGCCTTGGCGTTGGCTGCGCTCGATGGCTTCTTGCAGGCGCTCGCGCATCAACAGCCGGGTGGGCAGGCCGGTGAGGGCATCGAACTGCGCCAACCGGTCGATGCGGGCTGCAGCTTGCTTGCTCTCGGTGATGTCCAGCAAAGTGCCCATGCGCCGGCCGGGCTCGCCGGCATCGGCCTCGATGTGCACCAAAAAGTGTCGTTCCTGGCCGTCGTGCACGTGGCGGATTTCGGCTTCAATGGCTTCCAGCGGGTTGGCTGGGTCGCTCTGGCTTTGCATCAGCCGATGCCACAGCGGCGCGAGTTGGTTCAGGGTTTCGGGCGGCAGCAGCGCCAGCAGGTCACCGCGGGCCGCTTGGCCGGCGCCGTTGCCACCGAACCAGCGCGCCAGTTCGGCCGACCACTGCACGGTGTCGGTGGCGCGCGTCCAGCTCCACCATCCGGCGTGGCTGGCTTGGCTCACCAAGCGCAGCTGCTGCTCGCGCAGGTGCCCTTCGCGCAGGGCATCGCGCTGCTCGCGCAGGTCCACGTCGATGCAGTACATCTCCGGCTCGCCCCAGCCGTTGCGCAGCAGCACGTGGCTGGAAAACACCGGCACCGGGCTGCCGTCCTTGCGCGCCAGTTCCAGCTCGGCGGCAGGGATGGGCTCGTCGTGCTCCAGCCAGCGGGTGTGCAGGCGCACCACCTCGCTGCGCATGGCGGGCGGAATGATCAGTTCTTCGAGCAAGCGGCCCAGCGCTTCTTCACGGCGCCAGCCGTACAAGGCTTCGCTGGCGGCGTTCCAGTAAATGACCCGGCGCTGGCTGTCGTAGCCCTGCACGGCAGTGGTGGGGGTTTGGTCGAAGGCGTGGCGGAAGCGGGTCTCGGCATCGCGCCAGCTGTCCAGCCGCGCGGCCTCACCGGGCAAGTCGGTGATGGCGCCGGCCAATACGCCTTGGCGCCCCAGGGCACTCAGCCGCGCCCACTGGCCGTTGGCGGGACCGCTGGCCAACTTGAAGCGGCGGTTGATGCGCCCGCCGTGGGTCAGCCCAGCGGCAATGGCGGCGGCCACGCTGTCGCGGTCACCCGGGTCGATGACGGCCAGGAAACTGGCCAAATCGGTGCTGCAGGGCAGGCCCAGGGCGCTGGCCACATCGGGGTCGCACAGCAGCTCGCGGCCACCAGCGGTGCAACGCCAAGCGCCGGCAAAGCCCGCGCTGGTCCATACCGGTGCCTCAGGGGCTCCGGGGGCATCAGGAGCAGCAGCGGGAGGCAGCGCGTTCAGCATGGGTGGCAGTACAGCAGGAACCGGGCCAATCCGCTAGGGGGGCTGAACCGCTCCCCGCTCAAGGCATGGGCTTCTTGTCGGCGCCGTCCAGGCCTGTCCAGGGGCTGAACAGGGGCTGGGGCAAGCGCACCGGGGTGATGTCGAGACGGATGTTGACCACGGTGTACTCCTCGCCGCCGAACTCGTCGGTGCTCCAGCCCAGACTGCCGGGCCCTTTGGAGAGGCGGAACAAAAAGCCCAGCTCGGCCAGTTCATCGCCCGGCTTGGGCATGACCTCGAAGCTCAGGCCGCTGACCGACTCGCGGTTGCTGTCGATCAGGAAACGCATCGCATTCGCGATCGCTTGGTCGCCCAGCATGTCGAGTTGGAAGCGGTCTTCCAGGTGGTAGGGCTTGAAGTCGGGCGCGCTGCTGTCCAGCAACTGGCCGCGCAGCTTGAAGGCGGCGGGTGTGACGAGGCGGGTTTTGACGTGAAAGCGGTCGCCGTGCTCGAGGTAGCTGATGCGCGCGCCACGGATGTTGAACGCGCTTTGCGTGCTGTCACTTTCGGCGTCGTTCAGGTCCACAAGCAGCGCGCCGGCGTCACCCACGATCTCGACCTCGTGGCCGCGCACCACGGCGGCGGTGTTCTCGTCCACGCCCAGGCCCATCTTGTAGCCCTTGGCCCACATCAGCGGCACCATGCGGCCAAAGCGCCCGCGCTTCAAGAAGTGCTGGTCCACGAACAGGTCGGGCCCGACGAAGCCCAGGCCGTTGTCGACCTGCTTGCCGTCGGCCCAGCGGCCTTTCAGGATGTTGATCACGTTCGGCGCGTCGCGGAACATCACCTTGCTCATGATCGCCGCGCCGGCCGAGGTGCCGGCCACCACGCCGCCTTTGCGGTAGACGTCCCAGATCGCTTCCAGCATCGGTGTCACCTCGCCGCCGGGGGCCAACACATCCACGATGCGTTCCTGCAAGCCGCCTGTGAAGAACACGCCCTTGGCAGCGCGCACCTTGCCGATCAGCGCGGGGTCGCGCACCACCTTGTTCAGGTCCACCCAAGTGAAGGCCGGCGCCACCGGCAGGGCCTCGGCCACCGCGCCGCGCTTGTGCAACTGGTCCACCGCCTGCTTGGCGGTGGCTTCAGGGTCGCCGCTGGCGGTGCCAAACACCACAAAGCGCGCGCCTTTGCCGCCCGCCAGTTGCACGATGCGGCCCCACACCTCGTCGTTGTCGGCCTTCAAGCCGCCACCAATGGCCACCGCATAGCCCTTGATGGCGGGCTCGGGCTCCACGGCAACGGATGGTGGCGCGGGCAGCACCGGTGGCGGTGGCAGCGTGGCCTTGGCGGCGGCGGGCGGGCTGCCCTTCGGGGGCGCTGCAACGGCACCTGCGGGCACGGTCAACGCCAGCAGCAAGCTCCATGCTGCGGCGGCGTAACGGAATGCGAGTGAGGCGTCGTGCATGTGTGAAAACCCGTTGGCTGTCGACCCCATGATGCCAGCGGCCCCACCCACGGCTGCCTGATCAGCATCGACTTGCAGCCACCCTATATGGTTCGCGGCGCCGTCGCCGTCCCTCTGGGCGTCTGAGCAGCACCGACCCGCTTGGCCGGTTTGGGGTCGCGCAGCATGCAGCGAAGATGGGCGCGTGGTTGCGCCCAGCCGCCATCCAGGAGACAGACGTTTCCTTTGTTCAGCACCAGGCGATGAAGTTCAGCATCCTTTTGCGCTCTGCAGCGCTTGGCCTTTTGGGCGTTGCCTTGACAGGCTTGGTGGCGCTCGTCTGGGCGCTCTCGGTCCCACAGGCGGTGAGGTTTGCAGATGCGAACCCTCCCACTCCCGGCAAGGTTTATTCCCGGGAGGAGCTTGAGCACATGGCTGCATTGGCGCATCAACAGCTGGAGGCGGTTCGCGTGGGCGCGCATGGGGCAACTGCCGGCGGTACGGCGTCCGATGCCGTCAGGCGGTTTGCCTGGTTGTTACTGCTTGGTTACGCGGCGGTGTGCGCGGTTCAGTGGCGCGCGCCAGTTGCCGGGCACCTGGTTGCTTGGGTGCCCTACCTGCTGGCTGCCGTCTTTGCTGATGGGCCTGGGGCGCCAATGCTTGCGCTTGTCGCTCTGGGCATTGCTTGTGCTGTCCTCAGGCTTCGGGTATCTCGCGCCGGTGGCGGCGCTGCTTCGCCATGAAGCGGCAATCAGCCTGGGCGACGAGATCCCGTTGCAGCCCGGGCACCCAAGCCCGGGTGTGCAATTTCGATAAAGCGGTCAGCGGATCAACAGCACCGGTACCGTGGTGTTGGCCAGCACCTTGGTGCTGACCGAGCCCATGATCAGCTTGCCCAGGGCGCCGTGGCCGTGGGTGCCCATCAGCAGCAGGTCGGG
>CAZAIR010000228.1:0-4985 GCA_964485225.1 uncultured Burkholderiaceae bacterium | reverse complement strand
CGCCGCAGTATCGGCGTGGGCAGAGCGGCGCTTCTTCCCCGGCGCTGGCGCTGTTCAGGTGGTGTCGCCTGCTGATGCGGCCTTTCTGCGGGCGCGTATTCCCGATGCCCGGATCGTGTGCATCCCGATCGCACTGCCGCCCATCGTGGCGGCTAAGCCCGATAGTGCCGCCAGAGCACTTGGTCGCTTACCGATCGTGCTGTTCTGGGGAGATGTTCGCGTGCCCCACATCGCTGATGGGTTGCGGTGGCTACTCACGGAGGTGCTTCCGCTGGTGCGTGGTCAGGCGCAGTGGGTCGTGCTGGGCCGGGGCCAGCCGCCAGCCGCGCTGCAGGCTGCAGCACCAGGTGTTCAGTTCGTTGGATGGGTGGATGACATCGACGAATTCCTGCGCACCGCCAGCGTGGTGGTGTTGCCTGACGCCGAAGGCACTGGCCTGAAGAACCGCGCGGTGCACGCCATGGCTTGTTGTGTGCCGGTGGTTGGCACGCCAGCAGCCTTCGAGGGCTTTGCAGTGGTAGACGGGCAAGAGGCGATGATTCGGCGCATGCCGCAGGCGTTTGCTGCTGCCATAGACCAACTGCTGGGCAATGCCGAGATTGCGCAAAGGGTGGCTCACGCAGGCAGGCAGTTCGCGATGCAGGGCTATGGTCAGGCGGCGATTGCAGCCCGATGGGCTGAGGTCTACTGCGCACTCCTGAAGGGGCACGCGCCGCCCCCATGAAAGTGCTGATCTATGGCTTGAACTTCTGGCCCGAGCTCACCGGCGTCGGCAAGTACAGCGGCGAGATGGCGCAGTGGCTGGCAGCGCGCGGCCACGCGGTGGGCGTGGTGACGGCGCCACCCTACTACCCGGACTGGAAGGTGGGGCCCGGCTACAGCGCTGCGCGGTACCGGCATGAAGTGCTGGGCAACGGTGCGGCGGCCGTGCAGGTGCAGCGCTGCCCGCTGTGGGTGCCCCGGCGCGTGACGACGCTCTCCCGGCTGTTGCACCTGTGCAGCTTTGCGCTCAGCAGCCTGCCCAGCCTGTGGCGGGCGCTCCGGCGCCGGCCGCAGGTGCTGGTGGTGCTGGCGCCCACCCTGTTCGTGGCGCCTGGTGCGTTGCTGTTGGCCCGCTGGTTCAAGGTGCCGGTGTGGCTGCACGTGCAGGACTTCGAGGTCGACGCCATGTTCAACCTGGCCATGGGCGGTGGTGGGCGGGGTGCGCTGCGTCGCCTGGCATTGGGCGTTGAACGGGCATTGCTTCGCCGGTTCGACCGCGTGTCGTCCATCGCGCCGCGCATGGTGGACAAGCTGCCGGGCAAGGGCGTGCCGCCTGCACGCTGCGTGTTGTTTCCCAACTGGGTCGACTTGTCGGCGGTCTACCCGCTGCAGGGGCCCAACCGCTTCCGCCAGCAGCTGCAGCTGGCCGAAGGCCACGTGCTGGTGCTGTATGCCGGCAACATGGGCGAAAAGCAGGGGCTCGAGCTGGTGGTGCAGGCAGCAGCGGCGCTTGCCGGCCAGCAAGGGCTGCACTTCGTGCTGGCGGGCCAGGGTGCGGCGCGTGCACGGCTCGAGCAAGACGCGCAGGGGCTGCCCAACATCACGTGGCTGCCGCTGCAGCCGGCCGGCCTGCTGAACGAGCTGCTGAACGCGGCCGACATCCACGTGCTGCCGCAGCGGCCCGATGCGGCTGACCTGGTGATGCCTTCCAAGCTGACCGGCATGCTGGCCAGCGGGCGCGCCACGGTGGGCACCGCGGCCCGCGGCACGCAGCTGGGCCAGGTGCTCGACGAAGCCGGCGTGCGCGTGGAGCCCGACGACGTGGCCGGCTTCGCCGCCGCGCTGCGTGGGCTGGCGGGTGATGCGGCCCGCCGGGCCGAGCTGGGCCGGCGTGGCCGGGCCTATGCCGAGCAGCACCTGGCGCAAGACGCCATCATGTCCCGCTTCGAGGCGCAGCTCTTGCAGCTGGCCCGCCCTGCTGCTGCGGGGCCGGCGCATCGTTCACCACCTTGACGTCGGCCAGGCACGCGCGTGCCTCCACGGCGGCGTCGGCAATGAAGCCCAGCCAGCGCAGGCTTTGCCAACCGGGGCTCTTGGGTGCCAGCGCCTTGGCGTCGTAGGTCTTGCCGCCGGCTTCGGTGACCTGCAGGTCCCAGGTGCCGGTGCTGCCCAGGGCCGCGCGCACGCGCAGCTGCAGCCAGGCGCCTGGCCGCACGGGGGCCACCACGCGCCCGGCCACCTGCACCCCAGCGCGGCTGATGCGCAGGCTGGGCCCGGTGCGGAAGGGCTGGGCATCGTCGCGCCATTCGTGCACCAGCTCGCTGTTCTCATCCACGCGCACCGCAAAGGTCGCCGTGGTGCTGCCTTGCGCGTGGTTGAGCAGCGTGAACAGGTACGGCTCGTAGCGCTGCGCGAACCCGGCGCCATCGGCCAGCTGCAGGCAGCGGCCACCGGGTGCGGCTGGGTCGGCCACGGTGGCCATGGCATCGGGCGGATTGGCGGGCAGGTATCGCCAGCCGGGCGGCCGCTGGCCGTCGGGCGTGTCGCGCACGTTCAGCGCCACCTGCAGCGGCGGGGCCTGCTCGGCCTGTGTCGCAGCCTGGGCGCGGGCGCTGCGGGCCGTGGGTGCTGGCGCGGCACGCTGTGCATCGGGCGCGTTGGCCTGCACGCCGGCGGCGGCCGCCGTGGCCTGCCAGCGGCTTGCACGTTCGGCGTCGATGCCCTGCAGCCGCAGTGACGAGGCTTCATCGCCCAGGGTCAGCGTGGCCGTGCTCGCGCTGCAACCGTCGGCACAGGGCTGCAGGTCCATCGGCTTGCCAGGCGGCACGGTGGCCACCAGGTTGCCGCTGAACTCGGCCTGGGGCGCGCGGGCCGCGCCGCCGAATGGTGCGTTGCTGCGCACGAGCAGCAGGTTGTCGCGCAAGGCCAGGCCGCTGCGGCCGCCTTCGCCGCGTGTCACGCTCACTTCGCTGCTGTCGCCCCAGGCGAAGAGGTTGCCCTGCACCAGCAGGTTGCGCCCATAGTGCAGGTGGTAGGCGCCCGAGTCGGTGCCGACGACGACATTGCCTTCCACGCGCATGTCACTGCTGCCTTCGTCGTTGTAGATGCCCCATGCGCCGGCGCCATGGCCGCGGTAGCCGCGCACCTCGCGGATCAGGTTGTCGGCGATCACGGTGCCGGGCTGCACGCCCAGCGTGTAGATGGCGCCCAGGTCGGCGAGCGCGCGGCCGCCAATGTCTTCGAGTGCGTTGCCCACGATGCGGTTGCGGCCGGCGCCGGTGCCGCCGTAACCCCACACCCAGCCGACGGAGATGCCGCTGTACGTGGTGTCGCTGATGCTGTTGTGGAGGATCTCGTTGTCGTAGGAAAGCCCAACCCACACGGCCACCGCGCCCGGGTACTGGTTCCCGGTATCGCTGATGCGGTTGTTCTGCACCGTGATGCGGCCGGTGGCGGCAGGTGCTGCAGCGGCAGCGGCACGGGTGGCGGGGTCGCCGATCTTCAGGGCACCGCCGCCCAGGTCAGCCATTGTGCAGCCGCTCACTTCACTGTCGCGCACGCCCTGGCGCAGCCAGATCGCGTGGCCGCCGGTGGCGCTGATGCGGCAGCCGGTGATGCGCACGTGCCGCGCGTGGTCTACCTCGATGGCCGCGCCGATGTCGATGGCGGCCTGGTTGTCCACCCAGCCGCCGGGTGGCGTGGGGGCGCGGGTGTGCTGGAAGCCCAGGTCGCGCAGTTCCAGGTGCTGCACGTAGGGCCCCTCGGGGCCTGCACCGCTGATCTGCACCAGCTGCTGCAGCATGGGCATCACCGCGGTGGCAGTGCCGCCATCGGCCGGCTGCGGCAGGTAGCGCACCGCGGCAGGCGTGCCGATCCATTCGCCCGGCGCGTCGAGCGCGGCCACGACGTTCTCGACCCAGTAGCGCTGGCTGGTGCCGAAGAACAGAAAGGGCCAGGGCGCTCGCGGCTGCAGCCGCAGCGCACCCTGCGGGGCATCGGCCGCCAGCCGGTGCCGGCCGGATGACCAGCTCTGCATCACGTTCACCAGTGCCCGCGCACGGTCGTCGGCGCCGAGCCGGCGCACGAAGTCGAGTGCCGGTGCCGCGGCCTGGAAGGCCTCGTGGCCCTTGGCGTCGGGGCGTTCGCCGGGCACGGCAACGGGCGCACCGGCAAACCAGTGACTGCCCAGGTTGGGCTGGCGCGCAAGCACCGCGCGCCGGCCATTCACGAACAGTTGTGGCGCGCTGGCCCAGAAGGCCGCATCGGCGCCAGCCGGTGGCGCAAAGGCAAGGCCTGGCTGGCCTGCAGCCGCAGCCTGCGGCGCCAGCGTCACGCCCCCCGACAACTGCACGGTGCCCGGCTGGCTGGCCCGGTACACGGTCGGCTGGCCGGGCTGGCCCGAATCGGCAGGGCCGAAGCGCAGCGGCTCGGCCAAGCGATAGGTGCCGGGCTGCACCAGCACCTGCACCGCGCCGCGCTGTTGTGCCAGCACCTGGCGTGCGGCGCGCTGCGCTGCGGCCAGCGTGCGCAGCGGGCCTTCGCCTGCTGCGCCGGGGCGGGCGAGGCGGCCGCTCCATTCGTCGTTGCCGTCCGTCGCAACGTGGATGGTCTCGGTCGTTTGGGCGGCTGCGGCCATGCAGGCCGTGAGCAACAGCCACAACAGGCGGTGCGCCATGAAGAAGGGGCCTTGTCGTCGGACAAGGCCCCAGGATACCGGCGCGAGGCCGGCAGGGTGTGTCACATCGTCAGGTGCCGGTGTTGGTGGCGCTGATCATCCCGATGCTGGAGGTGGAGGCGGTGGCCGCGTCCGAGACGAAGCCGAGCCAGTTCAGGCGCTTCCACGTGCTGTTCTTGTTGGCGATGTTGTTCAGCGTGGTGATGCGGCCGTCGGCCTGGCGGACCTCGAGGTTCCACGTGCCGGCTGCCGTGTCCAGCGGCGCCGTGATCTTGATGCGGATCCACTGCCCGACCACTGCCGGCGCCACGACCTTGCCCGCCACTTC
>CAZAIR010000227.1:0-4988 GCA_964485225.1 uncultured Burkholderiaceae bacterium | reverse complement strand
AAGATGCCCAGCGGCACCACCAGCATCACGCTGAAGGGCACCGACCAGCTTTCGTACAGCGCGGCCAAACACAGGAAGATGAACAGCACCGAGACGGCGTAGAGCAGCGGCGCTTGGTCGCCCGAGAGCCGCTCTTGGTAGCTGCGGCCCGACCATTCATAGCCAATGCCGGGTGGCATCTCGCGCAAGATCTCTTCCATGGCGGCCATGGCCGCGCCGGAGCTGACGCCGGGCGCCACATCGGCCTGCATCTCGAAGGCGGCGCTGCCGTTGTAGCGCACCAGCTGGCGCGGGCCGTTGACCCAGTTGCTGGTGGCGAAGGCGGCGAACGACACCATCTGCCCGCTGGCGTTGCGCACGTACCAGTGCTTGAGGTTCTCGGGCGTGGCGCGGTAGGCGCCCTCGCCTTGCACCAGCACGCGCTTGACGCGGCCGCGGTCGATGAAGTCGTTCACGTACGAGCCACCCAACGCGATCGACAGCGTCTCGTTGATCGACGCGGGCGCCACGCCCAGCACGCCGGCCTTGTGGTCGTCGACCACGATTTGCAGCTGCGCCGTTTCGGCCAGGCTTTGCGTGCGCGTGCGGCTCAGCTCGGGGCGCTTGTTGGCGGCCTCGATCAGCTGCTCGCGCGCGGCGGTCAGGGTCTCGGTGCCCACGCCGCCCAGGTCTTGCAAGAAGAACTGGATGCCGGCGCTGCCCCCGAGGCCGCGCACCGTGGGCGGGCGCACGATGAAGATCTGCGCGTCGCGCACCCGGCGCGCCAGCTCGCGGCTGAAGCGCTCGGCCAGCGCGCCGGCCTCTTGGTTGGCGGCCGGCCGTTGCGACCAGTCTTGCAGCCGGATGAAGCCGCGGCCCGAGCCCTGGTCGCCGCTGTCGCCGCGCACCAAGTTGTAGTACAGGACCTCGGGTTGCTCGGCCAGGTAGGCCTCGACCGACTGCATCACGCTCTCCAGCCGCTCGGCCGTGGCGCCGGGCGACATGCGCACCTGCACCTGCAGCCCGCCCTGGTCTTCATCGGGCAGGAAGGAGGTGGGCAGGCTCTTGTAGGCGTAGGCGGTGGCACCCAGCAGCAGCGCATAGACGATGAAGCTGCGCACGCCGCGCGTGGTCAGCCAGCTGACCTGGCGCACATAGCGCTCGGTGAAGCGGTCGAAGCCGCGGTTGAAGCCGCCGAAGAACCAGTTCAAAGGCTTGCCCAGCCAACCCGTGTGCTCAACATGACCGCCCTTGGGGATGGGCTTGAGCAGCGTGGCGCACAGCGCGGGCGACAGGCTCATGGCCACGAACACCGACAGCACCATGGCGCTGACCACGGTGATGCTGAACTGGCGGTAAATGATGCCGGTGGAGCCGCCGAAGAAAGCCATCGGGATGAACACCGCCGACAGCACCACGGCAATGCCGATCAGCGCGCCGCTGATCTCGCCCATGCTCTTTTTGGTGGCCTCGCGTGGCGATAAACCTTCCTCGCGCATCAAGCGCTCGACGTTCTCGACCACCACGATCGCGTCGTCCACCAAGAGGCCGATGGCCAGCACCAGCCCGAACATGGTGAGCGAGTTGATGGAGAAACCCGCCACCGCCAACACGCCGAAAGTGCCCAGCAGCACCACCGGCACCGCAATGGCGGGCACCAGCGTGGCGCGCAGGTTCTGCATGAAGAGGTACATGATGGCCACGACCAGCACCATGGCCTCGATCAAGGTTTGGACCACGCCCTCGATGGACACGCGGATGAAGGGCGTGGTGTCGAAGGTGACCGTGGCCTTGATGCCGGGCGGGAAGAAGGGCTCCAACTCCTTGAGCTTGGCGCGCACGCCGTCGCCGGTTTTCAGCGCGTTGGCGCCGCTGGCCGGGAAGATGGCCACGGCGGCTGCCGTGCGGCCGCCGCTGCGGATGTTGGAGGTGTAGCTGTCGCGGCCCAGTTCCACTTTGGCCACATCGCCCAAACGCAGGGCCGAGCCATCGGGCTGCACGCGCAGCACCACGTCGGCGAACTGCTCGGCGGTGGTGAGCTTGGAGCGGGCGGTGATCAGCGCACTCAGGCGCTGGCCGGCGGGCGAGGGCGGCGCGCCCAGCTGGCCGGCCGAGACCTCGGTGTTCTGCGCCTGCAAGGCGGCGCGGATGTCGCCCGGCACCAGGTTGTAGCGCTGCAGCTTGTTCGGGTCGAGCCAGATGCGCATCGCGTAGCCGGAGCCGAACAGGTTGGTGTCGCCCACGCCCTCCACGCGGCTCAGGATGTCTTGCAGCGTGCTGGCGATGTAGTCGCCCAGGTCGGCCGAAGTCACGGACGGGTCGTCGCTGGTGAGGGTGACGACCATCAGGAAGTCGTTGGTCGACTTCGTGACCCGCACGCCCTGCGCTTGCACCGCCTGCGGCAGGCGCGACACCACGCTCTGCACCTTGTTCTGCACCTGCACCTGCGCGGTGTCGGGGTTGGTGCCGGCCACGAAGGTCAGCACGCTGCTGGCGCCGCCCGAGGCGTTGCTGCTCGATTCGATCGACAGCAGCCCGTCAATGCCCTTCAGGCTTTGCTCGACGACCTGGGTCACCGAGTCTTCGATGGCACGGGCCGAGGCGCCGGGGTAGCTGGTGTTGATGGAGATGCGGGTGGGCGCGATGTCGGGGTAGCGCTCCAGCGGCAACGTGACCACCGCCGCGCCGCCGGCCAACATGATGATGATGGCGATGACCCAGGCAAAGATGGGCCGGTCGATGAAGAAGGCGGCCATGGATCAAGCCGCCTTCTTGCCGGACGCCGCCGATGCCGGCGCCCCCGGTTTGGCTTCGGGCTTGTCACCCTTCTCGCCCTTTTTCTTCGGGGCCGAGCCCGCGGGTACCGGCGTCACCGGCTGGCTGGGCCGCGCGCGCTGCAGGCCTTCCACGATCAGCTTGTCGCCCACCTTCAAACCCTGGGTGACCAACCACTGGTTGCCCACCGCGCGCTCCAGCACCAGGCGGCGGCGCTCCACCTTGTTGCCCTCACCCACCACCATCGCCGTGGCTTCGCCCGTGGGCGAGCGCGTCACGCCCTGCTGGGGCACCAAGATGGCGCCGGCATCCACACCGGCCAGCAGCTTGGCGGTGACCACCATGCCCGGCATCAGCAGCCCTTGCGGGTTGGGCACGGTGGCGCGCAGCGTCACGGCGCCGGTGCCGCGGTCGACGGTGGCACCGCTGACCTGCAGCGTGGCCGGCAGCGGGTAGGCGCTGCCGTCTTCCAGCACGATCTGCACCTGCTTGCTGCCCGACTTGCCTTCCAGCTGGCGGCGCAGCGTCAGCAGCTCGGCGCTGCTTTGCACGATGTCGAGCTGCATCGGATCCAGCTGCTGCACCGTGGTCAGGGCCTGGGTTTGGTTGGCCGTCACCAGCGCACCCACGGTGACGTTGCTGATCTCGGTGCGGCCGCTGATGGGCGCACTGATGCGGGCCCGCGAGAGCTGCACCTGCGCGGCATCGAGCGCGGCGCGGGCCACCGCCACATCGGCGGTGGCTTGCAGCAAAGCGGCGGCGCTGTCGTCGGCCGCTTGGCGGCTCAGGGCGTCGGCCTTGAGCAGCTCGGCATCGCGCGCAGCGCGGCTGGCGGCCACGGTGCGCTGCGCCTCGGCCTTTTGCAAAGCGGCAGCCGCGCGGGCGCGCTCGGCCTCGAAGCTGGCGGCGTCCAGCTGGTATAGCGGCTGGCCGGCGCGTACCGCCGCACCCTCGGTGAACAGGCGCTTGAGCACCACGCCCGTGACCTGCGGCCGGATCTCGGCCACCTGGCTGGCACTGAGCCGGCCCGGCAGCGTCAACTCCAGCGGGGCATTCTGGGTGCTGACGCTGATCACGCCCACCTCGGGCGGCGGGCCACCGGCTTTCTTGGGTTCCTCGCCTTTTTGGCAGGCGCTGAGCAACAGGGCCGCGGCCAGAGCGGTGGCGGCGGGGGCGAAGTGCGGGCGGATTTTGGGCATGGCGAGCATGCTGCCCGCAGAATGTGGAGGCAGTTTGAAGCCCCCCCACCCAGCTGGGCTTCGCGTTGCAAACCCTTGGCATGGGCCCACTTGGGCCAGCATCCCGCCCCATGGTCCGCAGCCTCAGCACCCAGTTCTTCGCCGCCGTGCTCAGCACCGCCCTGGCCGTGGCCGTGGCCATGGGCGTGGCCGCGCACATCAACCTGAACCGCGATTTCCTCGGCTTCCTGAACGAGCAGGCCGTGGGCCGGCTGGAACTGGCCGTGCCCAGCGTGACCGCCGGCTACCGCAGCCAAGGCAGCTGGGATTTCCTGCGCGAGCGGCCCGACCTGTGGTTCCGGCTGCTGCGCCCGCTGCCCGATGGCGAGGCCGTGCCGCTGACCGAGCGGCCGCTGGCGCCGTTCACCGCGGCCGAGCTGACGGGCGCCTCGCGCCGCTTCACCCTCTTGGACGCCAACCGCCAGCGCGTGGCCGGCTACGAGCGCGCCGCGGCCGACGGCATCGAGCGGCCCATCGTGGTCGACGGCCTGACCGTGGGCTGGCTGGTGCTGTCGCCGTTCGAGAGCGTCAGCTCCGGCGCCGAGAAGCGCTTTGCCGATGCCCAGGCCCGCGCCGCCTGGGCCGTGGGCGGGGCCGCGGTGCTGCTGGCCGCTGGCGTGGCCGTCTGGGCCTCGCGCCGGCTGCTGCAACCGGTGCGCCGCGTGGCCGCCGCCGCCGAGCGCCTGGCCGCCGGCGACCACAACGCCCGCGTGCCCGACACCGGGCGCGACGACGAGATCGGCCAGCTGGCGCGCGACTTCAACCAACTCGCCCTCACCCTTCAGCGCAACGAGGCCAACCGCCGCGAGTTCATGGCCGACGTCTCGCACGAGCTGCGCACCCCGCTGGGCGTGCTGCACGGCGAGCTGGAGGCACTGGAAGACGGCGTGCGCCAGCTCGACGCCGCGCAGCTCGCCTCGCTGCAAGGCGAGGTGGCCACACTGCACAAGCTGGTGGACGACCTGTACGAGCTGTCGCTGGCCGATGTCGGCGCCC
>CAZAIR010000226.1:0-5035 GCA_964485225.1 uncultured Burkholderiaceae bacterium | reverse complement strand
GGTAGCCCCCTTGGGGGGTAGCGAAGGCCCGAAGGGACAAGCTTGGGGGCTCATGATTCGTCCTCTTCGACGATGGCTTTTCCGTCGGGCAGCGGCGCCCAGTCGCTCTTTTGGCCCAGCAGGGCGGCGGCCTGGTTCCAGCGGTGCTGCACCAGGGCATCCACGCTGGCGATGTCGCTTTCCACGGCACAGCCACCGCGCTCGATGGCGCTGTCGGCCAGCAGCTGGGCGCCGCGCGCGCGCAGGGTGTCGGCAGCGCCGGCTTCCACCAGGGGCAGGTCGGCGGGGTTGACGCGCACCCGGATGTGCCGGGCGCTGAGCATCAGGCTCTCCACGGCGTCATGGGCCACGCGGGCGATGTGCTCCGGGTGTTGGCGCAGCTCTTCGCGTACCACTTGCTTGGCCAGCTCCACCGCGGTGCGGGTGAGGGCATCGGCCATTTGTTGCTCCAGGGCACTGAAGGCGTCGTCGAAGCTTTGCAGCAGCGCACCCAGCTGCTGCGCCACCTGGCGGCCATGGGCCAGTTTGAAGGCCTCGGCGCTGGCCTGGCCGTCGCGCAAGCCGTCTTGGTAGCCGGCTTGACGGGCGGCGGCCAGCAGTTCGCGCGGGTCGGGCGGGGGCGGTGGTGGCGGCTCGGGGGCGGCCGGTGGCTGCACCGGCGCCGGCGCGCTCACTGGGGGCTTGGGTGCGGTGACATCGCCGAACACGCTCGGTCGCCACGCTTGCACCTGCTCGATCTCCTCCCGAGGGATGAAGCGGCTGTAGGTGCTGGGCTTGGGCGCACCGCCCTGCGGGGGCGGTACGTTGCGCACGGTCTTGGCATTCATGGACAACAGGCGAGGGCGCTGGCAGGTTTAGACAAACGCGTCGTCGCCGCCGCTGGCCAGCACGATCTGCCCCTCGTCCACCAAACGGCGCACGATCTTGAGCATTTCCTTCTGCTCGGCCTCCACCTCCGACAGGCGCACCGGCCCGCGCGACTCCAGGTCTTCCTTGAGCGTTTCGGCCGCCCGGCTGGACATGTTCTTGAAGATCTTGTCGCGCAGCTCGGGGCTGGCGCCTTTGAGGGCCAGCACCAGCGACTCGGACTGCACCTCTTTGAGCAAGGACTGGATGCCCTTGTCGTCGATCTTGTTCAAGTCGTCGAAGGTGAACATGTTGTCCATCACCTTCTGCGCCAGCTCGCTGTCCAGTTCGCGGATGTAGTCGAGCGCCGAGGCTTCGACCGAACTGCCCATCATGTTGATGATCTCGGCCGCGGCCTTCACGCCGCCCAGTGCGCTCTTCTTCATGCGATCACCGCCGGCCAGGATCTGGCTCATCACTTCGTTGAGGTCCTTCAGCGCCGTGGGTTGCACGCCGTCCAGCGTGGCAATGCGGATCAGCACCTCGTTGCGGTTGCGCTCGCTCCACTGTTTCAGCACATCGGCCACCTGGTCGAACTCCAGGTGGGCCAAGATGGCCGCAATGATCTGCGGGTGCTCGTTGCGCAGCAGCTCGGCCACCGACACCGGGTCCATCCACTTCAGGCTCTCGATCGACGACACGTCGCTGCCCTGCAAGATGCGGTCGATCAGCAGGTTGGCTTTGTCCTCGCCCAAGGCCTTGCGCAGCACCTGGCGCACGTACTCGTCGGTGTCGTTCACCAACATGCTTTGGGTGCCGGCCACTTTCTCGAAGCGCTCCAGCACCTCTTCCACCCGGGCGCGCGGCACCACCTTCAGCTTGGCAATCGTTTCGCCCAGCTTTTGCACCTCTTTTGGCGACAGGTGTTTGAACACCTCCGAGGCCTCTTGCTCGCCCATCGTCATCAGCAAGATGGCTGCGTCTTCAGCGCCTTTGTCGTCCATGGTCGTTCCTTAGCCTGCGGTGGGTTCTTCGCCGGCCATCCAAGCGCGAACGATGTTGGCCACGCCCAAGGGGTTGCCCTGCGCAAACATGCGGGCCCGCTCCAGCTTGGTGGCGTCGATCGGCGCTTCGAGTTGCGGCAACCCGAGTTTGTCCCGATTCGACTCCAGCAGGGGCGTATCCCCCACCACTTCGCTCAACTGTGCGCCAGGTGGCACGCTGGCCTCTGGCTCCACCGGCGGTGGCGGGTAGGCCGCACGGATGGCTGGGCGCACCATGCCGAACACCACGATCAGCGCCACCAGCACCAGGGCCAATGGCACCGCACTGCTGCCCACCAGGTCACGCACCCAGGGCTGCTGCCACAGCGGCAGCTCGGTCGTGTCGATTTCGGGCTTCACAAACGGCGCGCTGACGATCTGCAGCGAGTCGCCGCGCGCCGCGTTGAAGCCCATGGCCTCGCGCACCAGGGCGGTCACGCGCTCCACCTCGGCTTCAGGCAAAGGTTCGGTGGTGGTCTTGCCCTTGGCATCGGTCTTGGTGCGGTGGTTCAGCACCACGGCGGCATTCAGGCGCTTGACCTGGCCGGTGGCCTGGCGCGTCACGCGCACCGTCTTGTCCACCTCGAAGTTGATCACCGCGTCACGCCGGCTGCTGCTGGTGCCGGCGCCCCCATTGGCGGCTTGCAGCGGCGCGCTGGCGCCATTGATGGGCGCTGTAGCCGGCACCGGCGGTTGATTGCTCAGGGCCCCCGGCACACCCGTGGGCGTGGTGCTGCCGCCATTGAAGCTTTCGTTGATCTGCTGGCTGCGCACCGCTTGCAGGGCAGGCGCGCTGGCGCCTTGGTTGGGCGCAAAAGCCTCGCTGGTTTGTTCGGTCTGCGAAAAATCCACATCGGCCACCACCGTGGCGCGCAGGTTGTCGCGGCCCACCACCGGCTCCAGGATGGCCTGGATGCGCTGTTGCAGCCCGGTCTCGATCTGCTGCTTGTACTGCTGCTGGTGCGCCTCGGTGCCCAAGCCCACGCCGCTGTCCTCGGCGTTCGACAGCAGCTTCCCGGTTTGGTCCAGCACGCTCACAGCGCGCGGGTTCAGCTCCGGCACGCTCGCCGACACCAAGTGCACGATGCCCGCAATCTGCGCGCGGTCCAGCGTGCGCCCGCCGCGCAGGTGCAGCATCACGCTGGCGCTGGGCTTTTGCTGCTCACGGAAGAAACCGTTTTGCTGCGGCATCGCCAAATGCACGCGCGCATCGGCCACATCGGCCAATGCGGTGATGGTGCGCGTCAGCTCGCCTTCCAGCGCGCGCTGGAAGTTCAGCCGCTCGTTGAACTGCGTCTGGCCCATGCTGGGCTTGTCCAAAATCTCAAAGCCCACCAAGCTGCCCTTGGGCAGGCCGGCGCTGGCCAGCTTCATGCGCACGTCGTACACCTGGTTGGCCGGCACCAAGATCGTGCCGCCCGGCTCGTTGCGGTAGGGCACTTGCATCGTGGCCAGCTGCGCAATCACCGCGCCGCCGTCTTTGTCAGACAGGCCGGTGAACACCGGCCGGAAGTCGCCACTGCGCGCGCCGCCGCCCAGGTAGATCAGCAGCGCCAGCAGCAACACCAGCCCCAGGCCCAGCCCGATCTGGTTGCCCCGCGGCAGTGCCTGCAAGCGCTGCATGAAGCTGGGCTGCGGTGCGACGACAGTGGCAGGCATGCTGCCGGCGTTGGGTGTGGCGAGGGCGGTATCCATGGCGGCCGATTATTTGGAGTGCCACCCTCAAGCGTGCGGCAAACAGGCCGATAAAGCGCCCCTTCTTCAAAAGCTTGAGCCCCAGGCGCCCTGCCTATGCTGGCCGCCATGGAACCCGTCCAACTCAAGCCCTTTGACTTCGCCAGCGCCGTGGCGCGGGCTGGCCTGAGCGCGGCGGCCCCGGCCCCCAAGAAAGTGGCCGGCGCCAACTTCGCCGACGCCATGAGCCAGGCCCTGCAGTCGGTCAGCAACCAACAAGCCGAAGCCCGCCGCCTGCAACGCGAGGTGCAACTGGACAACCCCACCGTCAGCCTGGAAGAAACCATGGTGGCGATGCAAAAGGGCCAAATCGGCTTCCAGGCGGTGCTGCAGGTGCGCAACCGGCTGGTGTCGGCTTACTCCGAGATCATGAATATGCAGGTGTGAGGGAGCGCCGGATCACAAGGACGTCCTCATTTGCAAATTTTTTTGAGGTTGCCCACCAGTTGGCCTCCATCGCCTTTTCGCTCAGCCGCCTACCCCTCGCTTGGCAAGGATCGGCCTATCGTTAGGTCCGGCGGAAAGGGCTAGTCCGTCAGCGAGGCCACGTAGGTTGGCGTCGCCATGTTTCAAACTTCAGAAGCTGCGCGCTTTCCAGCGACCACAGGCGGCTCATGCGACGGCTCATGCCGCGCACCAGGCGGCGCACCACGGTCAGGCCGAAATCCTGACCAGCCTCTCTGAGGGCCTGGCTCGCGCCCAAATGCAACGCCATGGGGTGCTGTCTCGCGCCGCGCAGTGTGTTTGCCCCAGGCGTTGGCCGGTTGTCGCCATTACACAGGAGGCTGACGACCCCGTAACAGCCGATCACGCCAACATCGATCTGGTGCAGCGCGGTCAGACCCTGGACCGCATAGTGAGAGACACCAGCATCTTGTCTTGCACTGTTTCTGCTGCCGATGCTTTCGACTACTTCGTGGAGCATGACGACACGTAGCGAGAACGGCAGCAGCCTGGTCAGCACCCGCTATGGACTGCCCTAGCACTTGCGGCGCTTTGCCGGCGGCTTCAAGGTGGGGATGAGTTAGGAGCACCACGATGATTGCCGCACTTAGTGGAGGACGTAGCCGGCCGTCGAACTGACACCTTGCAGAATGCGCGCGGTCAAGGAGGTCCTACGTTGCAAGATGAAAAGATGCCGGTCTGGGACAGGCTAGCCATCGGCGTGGTGACCGGTGCGGCGCTCGTCGTGTTCGTGCCGTGGCTGTTCAATGCGTTGCCGGGGCTAAAGGCCGAAGGATGGGCCGCCTGGGTGCAAGCGGTCGGGTCCATCGCGGCCATCGCGGCGGCGATCTGGATATCGACCCGAGAGCGGCGGGAGCAAGTTCAGCGGGAACGCGACGCGCTGGCCGACGGTGTGGAGATGCGTGCTCAGCTCATCAGACAGTTCCTTCGCACGGCGCACTACTTCA
>CAZAIR010000225.1:0-5056 GCA_964485225.1 uncultured Burkholderiaceae bacterium | reverse complement strand
TGTTCACCTTGTGGGCGCCGGTGTGGTTCAGGTCTTCGCGCTTGAGGTAGATCTGGGCGCCACCCAGTTCCCGCGACAGACGCTCCGCGTGATAGACGGGACTTGGACGCCCAACGAACTGGGCCAGTTCGCGGTGGTACTCGGCCAAGAACTCGGGATCGTGCTGGTAACGGCCATAGGCCTGCTCCAACTCGTCGAGCGCGTGCATCAGGGTTTCGGCCACAAAACGGCCGCCATAGGGCCCAAAGTGCCCGGTGGGATCGGGCTGGTCGTACTTCAGCATCGTGTGCTTTCTAAAGGGTAGCGTCTGCGGCACGGACGGCGGCGCAGAACGCGTGGATCAGGTCGGGGCTCTTGACCCCACGGGCCGATTCAACGCCCGAAGAGACGTCAACCGCCCAAGGCTTGACGCGCCGAATGCCATCGGCGACGTTGGCTGCATTCAACCCACCAGACAAAACGAGCTGATGGGCGACGCTTGGTTCGAGCAGTGACCAATCGAAGACCTTTCCACCACCCCCGTAGCCGTCGACAGGCGCATCGACGAGCAGGGCCTGGGCCCCAGGGAACTTAAGCTTGTAGTCTATCAAGCGCACCCCTGGGCGCATGGCCACTGCACGCAGGTAGGGGCGGCCCCAGCGCTCACAGTCAGCCACGCTCTCGTCGCCATGGAATTGCAGCAACAGGCCAGGGATAGCAAGCAGCGCGGCCTCAATCTCGGCAGGTGCCGCGTTCACGAATAGACCCACCGGCACGACAAAAGGCGGCAGGCCTTGGGCCAACTCAGCCGCAGCTTGCACCGTGACAGCACGCACGCTGGGCGCGTAGAAGACAAAGCCCACAGCGTCGGCACCGGCTTGTGCGGCAACGTGCACATCAGCGACCGTGCGCAGGCCACAAATCTTGATCCGGGTACGGCGGTTCATGGCAACCAATCCATGGCGGGAGTGTGGGTAGGGAGCTGCAGCGCTTCGTCGTAGCGCGGACCGAGGAAGTAGAGGCCGTCGGGCGAGAAAGTGGGAGCAGCGCGCTCACGCTGCCGGCTCGCCAGAACCTCCTCGATCCAGCTGACGGGCCGCGTGCCCTGCCCCACCGCCAGCAAACAACCCATGAGGTTGCGGATCATGTGGTGCAAAAAGGCATTGGCTTCGAAATCGAAGCGCCAGTAGGCGCCACGACGGCGCACCGTGATGCCGTACAAGGTCTTGATCGGCGAAGCGGCTTGACACTCGGCGGCGCGAAATGCGCTGAAGTCGTGCTGGCCCAACAGCGGCTCGATGGCCTCTTGGATGCGCGACTCGGTCAAGGGCCGAAACACCCACCCTACCGCCCCGGCCTCGAAAGCCGGGCGCACCGCACTCTCCAGCAACACATAGGCATACCGGCGGCTGCGTGCGTGGTTGCGCGCATGGAATTCGTCGCCCGGCAGGGCCGACCACTGCACCGCGATATCGGACGGCAGGTAACGGTTCACACCGCGCACCCAACCAAAGGGTTCGCGCAGACGGTCCGTGTCGAAATGCACCACTTGGTTCAGGCCGTGCACACCGGCATCGGTGCGCCCGGCGCAATGGGTGCGTATCGGCGCATCGGCGAAGCGGCTCAAGGCCTTCTCTAGACGATCCTGCACGGTCTGGCCGCCAGGCTGCGACTGCCAGCCCAAGTAAGCCCCCCCCCGGTACGCCACACCCAACGCTACCCGCATGCACCCCCCTAAAGCAAAAGGGCGCCGCGAACGGCGCCCTGTGATTCCTTCGACAGCCCTTAACGCAGCAAGTCCAGCATGGCCTTGGCCTTGTCGTACAGCGGGCCGCTGCCAACCTGGTTGATCAGCTCTTGCAACACGTCGCGTGCACCCTCCACGTCACCGATCTGGCGGAACTCCTCAGCCAGCTCCAGTTGGCGGGTCAAGGGATCGCTGTCGTCGTCGGCCAAACCTTGAACTGCGTCGATCAAACTGTCGACGCCGGTCAGCTTGCCAGCAGCGGTGTTGTCGCCCAAATCACCGATGTCCGTCAGCCCCTGGGTCTCGGTCGTGTCGCCTTGCAGACGTTGGTTCTGCGTGCTGGCTTCGAAATCGAGCGCGTCGAGCTTGAAGTCCATGCCGCTGTCTGCCGCTTCGGCTGGCTTCGCGTCGGGCACCGTGAAATCCATCGTCATCGGAGCAGGCGCTGCTGCAGGCTGCGCGGGCATCGACTGGGTGGAAGCGGTGTTGACGTCCACGCCAAGGTCCAGATCAAGGTCGAGCAAGCTCGGGGGACCTTCATCGCTGGGCGACATCGCAGCAGCAGCCGATGCGCTGAAGGCGCTGACAGCAGCCGGCAGCGTGCTGGCGTTCATCGGCTCCGGACGCGGCGCCTCGTCGTCGAACATCGAGCGCGGACCACCACCGGGCTGGTAGAGGCGGTTCTCCGGATCAACACTCCGTCCCAACTCCTGGGCTTTCTCCCAGTCGTCGCCGGTGCCCTTGGTGTCTGCGTACAGCTGAGTGGCAAGCTGTTCACAACCACGCACATCGCGGCGCTTGGCGTAGACCTCAAGCAACTTGAGCCGGATGGCCATGCGCTCGGGCGTGCCACGCAACGCCTCCTTCAAGATTTCTTCGGCCTGCAAGTCGCGGCCGTAGGCCAAATACACATCGGCTTCGGCGACAGGATCGACGTCTCCGTGGGCATCCAGCTGGCTCAGGCTGTAGGACATCGAAGAGACACCGCTGGCACCGTCTCGGGTGTCCACACGCTGACCGCCAGTCACGCCGAAGAAGGAATCCGGCTGCAACTTGCTTTCACCGAACATGGTCTCGCGGCTGACCATGGGCTTTGGCTTCCGCGTGGTGCGCCAGCCCAAAAAGCCAAGACCCAGCACCAGGACGGCGCCCAAAGCTGCCCCCAGCGGCGAGGTCAAGAAGCCGAGCACGCCTCCGGAATCGGCTACCACAGGAGCTGGCGGGGGCGGCACAGCAGCCGGCTTGCTGGCAGGCGCCATGACGGGCGGCGCCGACGCCACGCTGGCGGCAGCAGCCACCGACGCGGGCAGGCTGATGGCTGGAGCTGCACTGGCTTCCGGCGCAGCCGCCACCGGCGCACCGCCCTTTGCGGCTTCGGATAGCTTCTTCAGGTCTTCAACGGTCTTGCTGAGCGCCGCCACGTCGCCTGGCTTGGAGGCGGTGGCGGCAGGCGCAGGCGCAGGCGCCGGGGCTTGCGGCGGCAGCGGCTTGCTCAGGGTGAGTCGATCGCCAGTGGGGGCGGCGGGTTTGGTCTCCTGCACCTGGGCCTTGACCACGCCCTTGGCGGTGGTTTCGGGCTCTGAGGGCAGCTTCGGCGCGACGGCGGCGATCCCACGGCGGGCATTGTCAAAGTCGGCACTGTGAGCGCGCACCACTTGTCGCGCTTCGGCGGCTGCAATGGCAGTCACATCGCTGGGCAACTTGAGCTTGGCGCCAGCGCGCAACAAGTTCATGTTGTTGTTCAGGAAGGCATCACCGTTGTTGCGGTAGAGCGCCACCAACATTTGGTCCAGTGACACGCCAGCGGGCAAGTTGCGTTCCGCAATGCGCGACAAACTGTCGCCCGGACGGACCACGATCGTGCCGTCGGTTGGCAGCGGCGCTGCAGGCGCACGGGGCGCCGGGGCAGGACGGGGTTCACGCGGCGCAGCCTGCGCGACTGGCGCAGCCGCCAAAGGCGAAGCTGCCGGCGGCGGTGCGCTGACCACCGGGGCCGTAACAGGTTCGGGCGCTCGCGCGCGCAAGTTGCTCGGGGGGTCGAACAACATCGTGTACTCGCGGCTCAGGCGCCCGTTGGCCCAGCTGATGTCGAGCACGACATCCACAAAGGGCTCTTGCACAGCCCGATCGCTAACCAGCTTCAAAACGCTGCGGCCATCCGGGCGACGCACGATTTGCACCTGGGTGCCGGGAAGTACGGCGTTGTAATCCAGACCTGCGGCACGATAAGCGTCGGGCGAAGCCACGCGCACTCGCAGCGAGGCGGCCTCTTCCGGCGTGAGGCTGGTGAATTCGATCTCGGCCTTGAGGGTTTCGCCCAACGCCGATTGAACGTTCATGCGACCCAAACCGAGCGCATGACTGGACGTGGCCAACAGGCTCAGCGTAGCCGCCAAGGCGATGTTGGACAGGCTGAAGCGCACGTGGCGCGAAACATGTTGGTTCAAAGCATCCCCCATCGCTCGAATGGTGCCGAAAGCCGGCGTTTCAGAGCGAAATTGCAAGTGGAACAAGCATATCCGCTCAAAACCTGAAGAAAGGCCTGCAGTGTCGTAACAGCAGGCCATCCCGGGCAGGGGCTTACCCCAGGGCGGTCAGCCTTCGATCAAGATCCGGAGCATGCGGCGCAGCGGCTCGGCGGCACCCCACAGCAATTGATCACCGATGGTGAAGGCGCCCAGGTACTCGGGGCCCATGGCCAACTTGCGCACACGGCCGACCGGGATGGTCAGGGTGCCGGTAACCGCCACGGGGGTGAGGTCGCGGATGGTGGCTTCACGGGTGTTGGGCACCAGCTTCACCCACGGGTTGTCGGCCGCGATCATGGCTTCAATTTCGTCCAGCGGCACGTCGCGCTTGAGCTTGAAGGTCAGCGCCTGGCTGTGGCAGCGCATCGCGCCGACGCGCACGCAGAAGCCGTCGACCGGCACCGCGGCGGAGCCGAAGCCTTCCCCCTGGCCGAGGATCTTGTTCGTCTCGGCCATGCCCTTCCATTCCTCGCGCGACATGCCGTTGCCGAGGTCCTTGTCGATCCACGGGATCAGCGAGCCGCCCAGCGGCACGCCGAAGTTGGCCGTCTCGGCCTCGGTCAGCGCGCGCTGCTTGCCGACGATCCTGCGGTCGATCTCGAGGATGGCGCTCTTCGGGTCGTCGAGCAGCGACTTCACCTCGGCGTTGAGCGTGCCGAACTGCGTCAGCAGCTCGCGCATGTGCTGCGCGCCGCCGCCCGAGGCGGCCTGGTAGGTCATGGTGCTCATCCACTCGACCAGCCCGGCCTTGTAGAGCGCGCCCACGCCCATCAGCATGCAGCTGACGGTGCAGTTGCCGCCG
>CAZAIR010000224.1:0-5079 GCA_964485225.1 uncultured Burkholderiaceae bacterium | reverse complement strand
CCGGCGCGGTGCGCAAGTTCCTGGCCGAGAACCCCGACAAGTTCGACGCCCGCGAGTGGCTCAAGCCCGCACGCGAAGCCGCCAAGGCCATCTGCAAGCAGCGCTACCTGGAGTTCGGCTGCGAAGGCCAAGGTCGTGCGCAGAAGCCGCGCACGCTGGTGGACATGGCCGCGGCCTACGCCAAAGGCGAGCTGGCCCAGTTGGTGAACTGAAGCTGAACGGATGGCGCACGGGTCGCGCGACACTCGCGCGACCACCGATGCTTTGAAGACGGCGGCCCCTGGGCCGCCGTTTCGCTTCCTGACCGCCCATGAGTGCCTCCTCCACCAGCCACTGCCCCAACTGCGACCACCGTTTGGCGCCTTGGGACCACTACTGCAGCCAGTGCGGCCAGCACGCCAAGACCCATGCGCCCACGCTGTGGGAGTTCGTGCACGAGTGGCTGGCGCACTACGTGGCGCTGGAGGGCGTGCTCTGGAAAAGCCTGTGGGCGCTGATGTTGCGCCCCGGTTTCCTGACCCAGGAGTACCTGGCGGGGCGCCGGCGGCGCTATGTGCTGCCGCTGCGTCTGGTGCTGACCCTGGGCTTGCTGTTTTTCATCATCGTGAAGTTCATCCCCCTCACCGAGCCGGTGCTGCAGATAGACGGCGCAAGCCCGGTGACCGACGTGCAAAAGGAGGTGCGGGGTGAACTGACCTCTGCGCCAGATTCGGCGCTCAAGATGCCTGAGTTCACCCCAGTCTGGCTCAAGCAGCGGGGTGAACGGGCCTGGGCGCAGTTCCGCAAAGACCCAGAGGCCTTCAACGAGCGCTTGGCGCGCGGCATGTTGTCGATGGCGCCCTATGCGGTGCTGGCGTCGATCCCTTTCTATGCCGGCTTGCTGGCCCTGCTGCACTGGGGCCGGCGTCGCACCTATGGCGAGCACTTCGTGTTCGCGATGCATCTGCATGCGTTCTGGTACGGCTGCTTGTTGCTCGTGCTGCTGCCCGTGCCTTGGTTGGTGGGCGTGATGTGGGCCTGGTCCAACGTCTACCCCGTGGTGGCGCTGCGCCGGGTCTACGGCGGCGGGTGGTTGGGCGTGCTGTGCCGTGCTGCAGCACTGGCCTTGCTGCATCTGCTGCTGTTGGCCTTGGCCACCTCGGTGGTGCTGATGCTGGGTGCTTTGGGTGGTTGATCCCAGCGTGGGGGCGCCGCCGCAAGCGCTGCTGGCGGCCCTGGGGCAGGCGGAACTGTTGCGCCACTGGGCCGCTGAAGTTCTGGGGCGCGGCGCGGCCCTGGATGCCCGGGGTGCCGTGCAAAGCTTCGAAGCCGCCAGCGAGGGGGCCATCAGTGCCGCCAAGGCCCAGGTGCAGGGCGGGGCCCGCTACCAGGTGCAGCTCACGCATGCCCCCGGCACGGCCTGGCGCGGCAGTTGCGACTGCCCGCATGCCGCCGCTGGCAACGCGTGCAAGCACCAGGCGGCGGTAGCCCTGCATTGGCGCCGTCACTTGGGCTTGGCTTGGCTGGATGCCGCCAGCGGGTCGCCCGCCTCAGCTACACCTCCCCCGCGCCCGGCGCAACCGCGAACCCGACCAGCTGACGATGGCTTGTGGCGCGACTTTGTCCGCCAGCAAGCAGCCCCGGCCCTGGCGGAGCGCTTGCTGGCTTGGGCCGAGCGCCTGCCCGAGCTCCGGCGCGAGCTCCAGCAGTGGCAGAGCTTGAGCGCGCCGGTGTCCGAGTCGGGGGACGTCAAAAAGCTCGTGACATCACTCTTGTTGGGTGCCAGTGGCCTGCACGATGCCCGCAAGGTGGGCGCCTGGGTGCGAAAGGCCGAGGCCGTCCTCGGTTTGCTTGACGCTTGGTTGGCCCCATCGCCCTCACTCGCCTTGGTCGGTGCCGAAGCCGCCTACCTGAAGCTGGTGGCCGTGATGAGCGCCGCCGACGACAGCCATGGCCACATCCAGAACCTGGCCCAGGCTGTTGCCGACCGCTGGTTGCTGGCCCTGAAGGCTGTGGGTGAGCTGCCAGCAGCCAGCGCCGATCGCTTGCTGCGCCTGATGGCGGCCGATGAATGGGGCCATTTGGACTGGCGCGGTGCGCTGGAGGCGGCCGGAGAGCCCGTACAAGCCCGTTTGGCCAAGCAGCTGGCACAACGCTGGATGGCCACGCGCGAGGAGGGCGAGGGCGGCGACGGCCCGCGCGAGGCTTACTTGCGCTACTTGGAGGCCATTGGCGACATCGAGGAAATCCTGCGTGTGCGCCGCCACCGCTTGCGCGCGCCGCACGACCACCTGCGCCTGGTGCAGGCCTTGGCCGAGCATGGCCGCACCCGCGAAGCCGTGCAGGCCGCCGAGCACGCGCACAAGCTGCATCCCGATAACGGCCCGCTGACCGATACCTTGGTGGCGCTGTACGAGGGTGACGGCTGGGACGAGGAGGCTTTGGCGCTTCGCCACGCCCAATTTGCGCGCCGCCCCAGCAACGCCGCTTACCACGCGCTGTTGGCGGCCGCCCAGCGCGCCGGCCGGCCCGCAGACACCGAGCGCGCCGCCTTGTGGGCGGCGCTGCATGCCGCTTACCAGGTGGCGGGTCGCGCGCGCAGTGGCATGGGCCCCAGCGAGCTGGGCAGCCTGATGATCAACCTGTGGGTGGACGAGGGCCGCCCCGACGAGGCGTTGGCCTGGCTGGGCGAACAACGTTACGCCGGCGGCACGGCCTTGATGCGCCTGGCCCGCGCCTTGGCCCCCAACCAGCCGGAGCCCGCGCTGGCGCTCTACAAAAACGTGTTGCTCAGCATGATGCCCCGCAGTGCCGCGCCCTACCAGCACGAGCTGGCGCTGGTGCGCGAAGCGGTGTCGGTGCTGCCCCCTGAAGCTTGTCGCTTGTGGCTGGCGTGGCTGAAACTGGAGTACCGGCACAAGCCTCGCTTCGTGGAAGGGCTATCCGGGCTGTGACAATTCGCGACTTTGCGCTTTCGCCCTCTACTGACCCATGACCACCGCCTTGCTCTCGTCCTCCCTGCACTCGTTGCCTCTGTTGGCCCGTGGCAAGGTGCGTGACAACTACGCCGTGGGCGACGACCGCATCCTCATGGTGGCCACCGACCGCCTCTCCGCCTTCGACGTGGTGATGGGTGAGCCCATCCCGGGCAAGGGTGCGCTGCTCACCCAAATGGCGCTCTTTTGGTTCGAGCTGCTCAAGGATGTGGTGCCTAACCACCTCACCGGCGGCAATCCGCTGGATGTGGTGGCTGCCGATGAAGTCGAACAGGTGCGCGACCGTGCCATGCTCGTCAAGCGCCTGAAGCCCCTGCCTATTGAGGCCGTGGTGCGCGGCTACTTGGCCGGCAGCGGTTGGAAGGAATACCAAGCTGGTCAGGCTGTGTGCGGTGTGCCGCTGCCGGCAGGCCTGCAAAACGCTTCACAACTGCCCGAGCCCATCTTCACCCCTGCCACCAAGGCCGACGTGGGTGACCACGACGAGAACATCTCGTTCGAGCAAGCTGCCGCCTTGATCGGCACCGAGATGGCCACCAAGGTGCGCGACACCGCCATAACGCTTTACCAACGCGCAGCAGCCTACGCCCTGACCAAGGGCATCATCATTGCTGACACCAAGTTCGAGTTCGGCCTGGACGCCGATGGCACCCTCACGCTGATGGACGAGGTGCTGACCCCCGACTCCAGCCGCTACTGGCCGGTCGACGGCTACCAAGCGGCATTCGCCCAAGGCGTCAATCCGCCCAGCTTTGACAAACAGTTCGTGCGCGACTGGCTCGAAGCCCAGCCCTGGGGCAAAACGGCCCCGGCGCCGGCACTGCCGCAGGCGGTGATCGAGCAAACCGCAGCCACTTACGCCGAGGCCTTCCGGCGTTTGAAAGCATGAAGGCGCCGGAGCCTGCGCTGCGCTCGCGCCTGTTGGCGCGCACCGAACAAGACATCGCCCAAGCCCAAGCTGCCGGCGATCGCCACCGCCACAACCTGCTGCGCGCCCAGCGGGCCGCGCACTTGGTGCGGCTGGGCGCCCTGGCCCCTGCACGTGAGGAGCTCACTGCGCTGCACCAAATGGCGTTTTCGGGGGCTTCGACCGAGCTCTCCGCTTGGTTGCAGCTGGCCGAAGGGCAGATGGCCATCTACACCGATTACGGTGGTGCTTCGGTCGACCATTTCGACCATGCGGCCCAGATCGCCGAAGCCGGTGGCCACCGTGCCGCCTTGGTGCAGGCGCTGAGCATGAAGACCTATGCGGCTTACATGGGCAATGACATCGCGGCCCTGATTGCCCATGCCCGCCGCGCCCTGGCGCTGGCCCTGCCCGAAGACGGCGTGTGGCTGATCCGCTGCCTGATGACCGTGGCGGCCGCCTTCCATTACACCGGCGACGTCCCCACCGCCCAGCGCTGGTACGACGCCGCCCGCCGCGAGACCGTGCGCAGCGGTGACGACGCCATGCTCGCTGCCCTGTTGTTCAACATGGCCGAGTTGCGCATGCTGCAGGTGCGCCAGGCCGAGTTGCGTGGCGATGTGGCCCACTTGCCCGCCCAGCTGGCGGGCATTGCCGCGGTCAACAACTTCGATTCCGCGATTGGCATTACCGGCTTGCTCGAACTCAATGGCCTGCTGCAAGCCAAGGCCTTGGTCACCGAGCGTGCTTTCGAGCGGGCGCTGGCCGCGTTCGAGGCCAACTTGCCTCAGGCCAGCACGCGCGAGGGCATGGCCACCCTGGCCGCGGCCCTGCTGGCCGATATGGCCTGGTGCCGTGCCGCTCTGGGTCAACGTGAGCCTGCTTTGGCGCTGGCCGCGCAGGCAAAGGCTGCCCTGAGCCCGGCAGTGGACGTGGCCGATGTGGCCACCACCCATGCCCGTCTGTGCCAGGTCTACAACGCCCTGGGGGATGTAGAGGCCGCAGCACGCCACAACGACCTGGCCGAGACCGCTTGGACGGCACTGGACGCCGTGCGCCACGACTGGCTGCAGCAGCTGCAGGCCAGCGGCTTGCAGCCACCGCCGGCCTGAGTCGAGCCCCTGGGCCGGCGCGCGCGCCGGCTCAGAACAGCGCCATGCTCAGCTTGCGGCGGTACTGCTCGATCACCGGGTCGCT
>CAZAIR010000223.1:0-5090 GCA_964485225.1 uncultured Burkholderiaceae bacterium | reverse complement strand
GGCACCGTGAGCCTGCCGCGGGCGAACTGGCGCGTGCGCGCAGCCGGCCCGGCCGGTACCGGCTACCTGATGGCCGTGGTCTCGCCGGTGCCGCGCGACTTCACGAAGGGCATGGACGTCAGTGGTACTTTCGCCGTGGCGCCTGCCACCGACGACCTGGCCAAGACCCTGGTGGTGGAAGCCACGGGCGCCGGCGCTGGTGCCCAGGGTGGCCGGCTGGGCGTGAGCGACGTGGTCGCGATCCGCGAAGTGAAGTGATCCCGGCTGCCTGACAGAAACCGAAGAAGGAATCGACATGAAGCAGCCGACCGGCCCCACGTGGCCCCGCTTGGCCTCCAGTGCCCTGGCCGTCGGCCTGGCTTGCGCCGGCCTGGCAGCCCCTGGGGCATGGGCCAACCCGGACCAAACGGACCCGCCGCCAGCCGGGCCCGCCGCCGCGCCGGCACCGCAGGCGGCTGCCAGCGCAGCCGAAGCCGGCGCGTCCATGCCCGCCGCCGATCAAGGCAAGGACATCGTGCTGGACACCGTGCCGCCTGGCCAGGGATCCGCCGTGACACCGGTACCGGCCCCCGCCCCCACCGGCGTGCCCGCTGCCGCGGCGCGCCCGGGCCCTGCGCCCGCCGCCGGCCGCAGCGGCATCTTCAACACCCCGGTGCACAGCGCAGCCACTGCAGCCACGCTGGCTGAACTGGGTCTGGACCTGCTGCGCCAGCAGAGCGCAGAGACCGGCGACGCGCAGCGCAACAGCGTCGTCTCGCCGCTTTCGCTGGCCGCGGCCATGGGCATGGTGCACGCGGGCACGCAAGGCGCCGGCGCACGCGAACTGGCCCAACTGGTGGGTACGGCCAGCAGCGGACAGCGCTTCTACAGTGCGCGCCTGCCGGCCCTGCTGGACGTGCTGCAGACCCCCCGCGCCGCAGACGGCCGCACGCAAGCGGCAAGCCCGTTCACCGTGGCCAACCGCGTCTGGGTGGACCGCAGCGTGGCCAGTGCCGTGCCCGCACCATATGCGGCGATGGTGCGGCAGCGGTTCGGTGCCGGCGCCGCACTGCTGAGCTTCAGCAAGCCCGAAGAGGCGCGCCAGGCCATCAACGCCTGGGTGGCACAGAGCACGGCCAAGCGCATCCCGGAACTGATGCCTGCCGGCGCCATCAAGCCCACCACGCGCGTCGTGGTGACCAACGCCGTGCACTTCAAGAGCCCCTGGGCGCGCAAGTTCGATCCGGCGGCCACCGTGCCGCTGCCGTTCCGGGTGGCCGGCGGCCCGCCCAAGCCGGTGCCGACGATGGTGGACGAGCGCCCGGTGATGACCGCCGTGGTCGACAACATCACCGTCTACGAGATTCCGTTCGCGGGCGACGTGTACACGCTGATGATCGCTTTGCCGCCAGCCGGCCACACGCTGGACGCGCTGGAGACCGATCTCGCCGGCCTGGACATGGCTTCCTGGGCCAGCCATCTGGAGCCCAAGACCTGTCGGCTGGAACTGCCGCGCTTTTCGCTCGCGCCGGCGACGCGTTTGCTCAAGCCCGCTTTGCAGGCCATGGGGGTGAACACCGTGTTCAGCGCGGCGGCCGATTTCTCCGCGCTGCTGGGCAAGGCCGCACCCGGGGTGCAACTCGACGCCGTCTTCCATGCCGCCACGGTCACCATCGACGAAGCCGGTGGCGAAGCTGCAGCTGCCACGGGCGCAGCCCTGGCGGCCAAGAGCTTCAGCCTCGCGCAGCCGGCTCGCTGCCAGGTGGACAGGCCGTTCGTGTTTGCCATCGTCCACAAGCCCAGCGGGGCGCCGCTGTTCGTCGGCAAGGTGGCGGATCCCAGCCTGCGCTGACGTCGGTGCGGTTGCACGACCTGCAGATCTGACGGCGCGGCCCTGAACGCGTCTGTCGTCTTGCCGGGGCCTGAAACGCCCAAGGCCTTGCCCACCACTCCGGAGGCCGCCATGAGACCCGCCTTGACATTCGCCGTGTTGCCCCAGATCGCCAAGTTCCTGCTGGTCGTCACCGTCGGGGCTGCCGCCGGCGTGGCCATCAGCACGGTCTGGCGGCAGGGCCTGCTGCAAAGCGCCTGGGCGCAGTGGAGCGGCGAGCCCACCACGACCGCCCATCTGGTGGGCTGGGCCGGTGAGGTGCAGCCCCGGCCGGCCTTCCGGCGCGCGCCGGCGGATGGGTTGGCCGCGCAACCAGCCGCAGCGGCCCCCGGGGTGCGCGGCGCACCCCATCCCCGCGTGGCCACGGCCTTGCTGGTGGGCGGCAGGGCCCACCCCGCTGACGCCGGCCCCGTGGCGCTGCCCAGCGGCACGCGGCTGCAGGTGCGCATGACGCCCAACCGCAGCGGCCGGCTGGAACTGCACGCCATCAACCCGCTCGGGCACTACGAGGGCGCCGCGCTGTGGGCTTCGCCCGCCACCGCCGGCAGCACGGTGTACAGCCCACCACTGCGCCTGCAGGGCGAACGCGGCATGGAAACCCTGCGCGTGGTGCTGCGCAGCCCGCAAGGCGACGTGCTGCTGCAAGAGGAGATGCAACTGTGGCATCAATGACCCGTCGCGCCGCGACCGCGCTGGCGCTGGCCGTCCTGCTGGCCCCGGCAGCCTGGGGCCAGGCCGGCGAAACGCGAGCGCTGATCCTCACCATCGGCGACTACATCGAGCCTGGCGCCAAGCTCGTGGGCATCCAGGAAGACGCACAGATGGCGCTGCAGATCGTGCAGCGCCTGGGCGCGCGCGACATCGTGCAGCGGGCTGACCGCCAGCTCACCTTCCGGCGCTTGCTGCAGGTGCTGCGCGAGCTGCGCGAGCGTACACGTGCCGGCGACACCGTCATCATCTACTTCTCCGGCCACGGCCGCCGCTTTCTCGCGGGCGAAAGCCAGACGAACCTGACCTGCGTGGAAGCGCTGGTCACCGTTGACAACGGCTTCTTCTTCGACAACGCGCTGCAGGCTGAACTGGAAGCGCTGGCTTCGACGGCAGCGCGCGTGGTCATGTTCAACGACTCCTGCCATTCCGCCGGGGCGGCCACCAAGGAGCTGGACCTGGGCGCGGGAACTGGCGGCTCGCCAGCCCAACCCAAGGCCTGGCCGGCCCACCTGCCGGGACCGGATGAAGCGCAGATCGAGGCATCGATGAAGCTCGCGTCGGCCGAAGCGCAGGCCGCGTGCAGCCAGGTCAGCAACACCGGGGTCCGTTCCTTCAGCCTCAACCCCGGTCCCAGGGACAAGCTGGTGTACCTGGCCGCATCGGCCGTGAACGAAGTGGCCTGGGCCACCAAATCGGGCAGTCAGGCCACACGGGCCTGGCATCGGTGCATCACCCAGCCCAGGCTCAGCGACGACACCAACCGCGACGGGCTGCTCAGCGCCGACGAACTGGCGCGCTGCGCCCAGGGCTGGGTGCGGGCCGAGTTTCCAACCCGGCCGCAGCGCATCACGCCGCTGTTCAACACGCAATGGCCGTTCGTGCCCGTGGCGGCGGGGGGCAGCCGGTAGCGGGCGCCGGGGGGCGGGGCTGCGGGCGGGTGGCTTGCGCCCAGCCGCGGCCACGGCGGCACCGGGTTGGGGGCGTCTGACGGCGCGGGCGCGCTTGCGTCTGCAGGTTCACCGGGCCGCGAGCGTGGCACCGGGCAACCCACCAGACCCAGGAGCTCCCGCGATGAACACCCGTCCCACCTCGCTGGCCCTCTGCCTCGCCTTGCTGTGCGGCCTGGCAGCCACCGGCTGCGAAGACCGCGCTGCCCGCGAGCGTCAGGAACGCCTGGAGGCCGAAGCCCGGCAGCAACAGGAGCTGCGGGAACAGCAGCGGGCGCTGCTGGCGCGGCAGTTGATCGAACTGCAGATGCTGCAGACCGAACACGATCAGGCCGCCCAGGCGGTGCAGGCCCGCAGCGAACGCATCGCCAGCCTGCGCGCCGCCCACGACGACCGCGTGGCCCGCCACGCGCAGCTGCAGCAGGCCGTGCAGGCCTACATGGGCCGCCACCGCATGGCAGTCGGGGCCATTGCGGCAGGTGCGGTGGGCGGCGGCCTGGCGCTCAGCGACGATGGCGAGGTTTCCCAAAGCGTGCGCGAGCTGGGTGCACTGGTCGGCCTGGCCGCGCTGGCGTACGCGGCCTTCAACCTGGAAGAGGTCACGCAGGTGGCGCGCGAACTGAGCCAGGCCGACGAACAACTGCAGTCTCTGGCGCAGGAGCAGCAAGACCTGGCCCGCCAGCTGGAGCAGGAAGCGGCCGCGCTGCAGCAGGCGCAAGGCCGGCAGCAGGAAGCCGCCCAGCGGGTGCTGCAGCTGCGGGCCGCCATTCCCGGCAGTTAGGGCCGCCGCTGGGGTTCTCGCGCCCGCGAGCAACCCGCGCAGCGCCTCCGGCGCATCGGCTTGTCTAAGATACGCAGCGCCAACAGGGCCCGGCAGCCGCTGGCACACAGCCGACCGGGCCCACCACAGGGGGGGTGCGCGTGGACAAGAAGAGGGCAGACGCCGACGGCAGCCTGTCAGAGGCCGCACAGGCGGCGCTGGAGGCCGTGCAGCAGGGGCGCAAGGAAGAAGCCGCGCTGCTGCTGTACCGTCGGCTCGGCAACTTCATCACCGGGCGGCTGATGCACGGCGACGGCCACAAGGTCGCCCCCCTGAACGAGGCCGATGCCGAGGAAAACCTCTTCCCCACCATCGAGCGCTTCGTGGACAGCAAGCCCGATGGACGCGCCGGCGGCATGACCTGGCTCTACCAGGTGATCCGTTCGCAGGCGCTGGACTTCCACCGCAGGCAGCTGGCGCTCAAGCGCGGCGGTGACGTGTCCTTCGTCCCGATGGAAGACGACGAAGGCGAGATCACCGATGAGGTGCACGCCGCCCAGCCGCTGTACGGCGGCGCCCCCGGCAACGCCGACCAGGGGCTGGAAGACTGCATGGACCGTGCAGCGGCCGAGTTCGAAGCCGACCATCCGACCTACGGCCGGCTTCTGCGTCTGATCATGCAAGGCCTGGACGGCGACGATGTTGTCGCCGAGTTCGCTGCCGACCCGGCGGCCATCACCGCCACGGACCGCAACAACTTCAAGTCGCGCAAGAGCACCATGATGAAGAAGGCGCGGGCTTA
>CAZAIR010000222.1:0-5138 GCA_964485225.1 uncultured Burkholderiaceae bacterium | reverse complement strand
TGAAGGTGGGCGTGAAGCCCGAGATCGTGGCGCTGGGCCTGCCCGCAACCCCGGATCAACCGCTGCCGCCGCCCGATGAACACGACGACAGCCACCTCTCGCCGCAAGCCTGGCGGGCGCTGCTGGACCAGCCCGATGTGGTGCTGCTGGACAACCGCAACCACTTCGAGTTCCGGCTCGGCCGCTTCCGCGGCGCGATCGACCCCGGCGTGCACAACTTCCGCGACTTCGTGGCCTATGTGCAAACGCACGCCCCCGCCTGGGCGGCGGCCCAGCGGCCAGTGGCCATGTACTGCACCGGCGGCATCCGCTGTGACAAGACCGCACCCTGGCTGCGCAGCTTGGGGCTGAAGGTGTGGCAACTGGAGGGCGGGATCCTGAACCACTTCCAGACCCTGGACGACGCCGAGCGCGACTGGGAGGGCAGCTGCTTCGTGTTCGACAAGCGCATGGCGCTGGACACACGACTGCGCGAAACCGGCACCCTGCCAGAGCAGGTGTTCGACCCCACGCACCCCGACGAGGCCTGGCGCTTGGTGCGGGCACAGCGGCTGCAGGACAGCTGAGCGTTTTGGCGCTTGCGCGGCGGGCCAAAGCGTGCCAAACATCGCGCCGGCCGCCCTGCCCTCGCCGATAGACTTTGCGGCGCTTGTGCGGCTGATTCCGCGCCTTCGTTCCACCTGCAAAAGAAGTGCCGCTCCATGTCCTTGACCCCTGTCCGCCATCGCCCCCCACGCACCTGGGTTGTCGCTTGCACTGCTGCGCTGCTGGCAGGCTGCGCCACCGCCCCCCGTGATGAACCACCGGGCACCCCCGGCCCACACACGGTGGTGGCGCTGACCGAGCAGATGCAGCTGATTCAGTTCAACGCTGGCACGCCGCGCCGTATCGACAAAACGGTAGCGCTCAGCGGCCTGCAGGCCGGCGAGACGCTGGTGGGCATCGACTATCGCGTGGCCCGCGGTGTGCTGTACGGCGTAACCAACCAAGGCCGTTTGGTGACGCTGGACACCGCCCGTGGCACCGTGACGGCCGTCGGCGCGGCACCCGCTGTGGCGCTGCAAGGCAGCCGCTTTGGGGTCGACTTCAACCCCGCCGCCGACCGCCTGCGCGTGGTGTCGGACACCGGTCAAAACCTGCGCTTGCATCCCGACACCGGCGCCCTGGCCGCCAACGACCCCGCACTCACCAACGCCAGCACCGGCGCGCCAGCGGCCAACGTGACCGCTGCGGCCTACACCTACAACAAGCAGAACGACAAGCTGACGACCAACTACGCCATCGACACCGGACGAGGCTGGCTGGTGACGCAGGGCTCGGTCGAGGGCCAGCAGCCCGTGGTCAGCCCCAACACCGGGCGCATCGCCGACGTGGGCCCGCTGGGCACCGGCGCGGTGGATGACGCGGCATTCGATATCGCCGACACCGACAACACCGCTTTGGTGGCACTGCGCAAAGACGGGCGCACCCGCCTCTATAGCGTGGATCTGGCCACCGGCCGGGCGCAATTGCGGGGCAGCGTGGGCGATGGGAAGGCCTTGCGTGGCATTGCGATCCAGCCTTGAGCGGCTAAGGGCTGTTGCCCTCGGCCTCTTGTGCTGGGCCGGCGCGGCCAGCGCAAGCGGCGTGGACGTCAGCGTGACCGACGCCGGTGGCAAGCCGCTGGCGGGCGCTGTGGTGTTCCTGGAATCGCCCGCTGCGCGCGCAGCCACCAAGCCCCTGCCCGAGGTCGAGGTCGTGCAGGTGAACAAGGCCTTCCAGCCCTTGGTCACCGTGGTGACGGTGGGCACCGCGGTGAGTTTCCCGAACCGCGACACGGTGCGACACCACGTCTACTCCTTCTCGCCCGCCAAGCGCTTTGACCTCAAGCTCTACGTGGGCACGCCGGCCAACCCGGTGGTGTTTGACAAAGCCGGCGTGGCGGTGCTGGGTTGCAACATCCACGACCAAATGGTGGCCTGGGTGGTGGTCGTGGACAGCCCCTGGTTTGCCACCACCAATGCCCAAGGCAAGGTGCAGTTGCCCGCGGTGCCTGCCGGCCGCTACCAGTTACGCGTCTGGCACGCCGACTTGCCCGTGGGCGCCCCTGCCAGCAGCCAGAGCTTGACGGTGGCGAACGCCCCCGTGCAGGCTGCCGTGCGGCTGAACCTGACCCCGTCGTGACCACCACCGCCCCACCGCAGACCGAGCCCCCGCTCGGCCGTTACTGGCCGCTGTGGATGCGCATCGTGTTCTTCTCGGTGCTGCTGATGCTGCTGGTGCAAGTGATCGGCTGGGCGGTGATCCGCAGCACCATCGACACCAACGCGCGCAAAGCCTTGTCGGCCGAATTGCAAGTGGGCGCGAAGGTGTGGACACAGTTGCTGGACCAGCGCGCGGCCAGCTTGCGTCAGGCGGCCAGCGTGCTGTCGAGTGAATTCGCGTTCCGCGAGGCCCTGGCTTCGGGCGACCGCGACACCGTGCTGTCGGCGCTGGAGAACCACAGCGCTCGCATCGGCGCCGAGCTCTCGGTGGTGTTCGACACCCGCTTCCAGCCGCGCGAAAGCATGTTGCGCGGCGGCGCGGCGCAGCTCGGCACCTTGGCCGCGATGGCGCCCGACCTGGCCAAGGGCGGCTCGGTGGTGAAGTTGGTGGAGGGCCAGCCCTTTCAGCTGGTGATGGTGCCCATCCGGGCGCCGGTGACCATCGGTTGGATCGCCATGGGCTTCCCGCTGGATGCGCCCGTGCTGGAGCAACTCCACACCATCACCGGGCTGGACGCCACGCTGCATGTGCGGACGAGCGGCGCCCCGCCCCAGTTGCTGGCGAGCACCCTGACCGCCAGTGCCGCACAAGTGTTGGCGGCCCTGCCCGATGCGCAGCTGGAAGCGCAAATCGACAACAGCCCACAGTTGGTGCAGGAACTGCAAGTCGTGGCGTCCGATGCCGGCAAGCTGTTGCTGCACCTGAGCGGCCCCTTGGCCCGCGCCACCCAACCTTTCGAGGCCTTGCAGCTGTGGCTGCTGGCCATCACCGTGGGCGCGGTGGCTTTGTCGGCGTTGCTCAGCGTTGTGATGGCGCGCTACGTCACGCGCCCCTTGGATGGCCTGATGTGGGCCGCCGACAACCTGCGCCGGGGCGAGTACGACCGCCCGCTGCAGGTGGTGCAGCGCCACGACGAATTCGGTGAGCTGGCCGACGCCTTCGAGCGCATGCGCCAAGGCATCCGCGGCGAGATCTTTTTCGACCAGCGGTTGACCCAGCTGCCCAACCGCCAGTACTTCCGCGCCGAGCTGGCCAAGGCACTGGCGGCCGAGCGCCCGGTGGCGGTGATGCTGATCGGGCTCAACAGCTTCAAGCAGGTCAACACCCAAATCGGCTTCACGGCGGGCGACCGCTTGCTCAAGGCGATGGCCGAGCGCCTGGGCACCGTGGTGCGCCCGGGGGACTTCGTGGCCCGCCTGGGCGGCGATGTGTTCGCGGTGCTGCTGCCCGAGGGCACCGTCTCCAGAGCGATGCAGGCTGCGCTGCGTGTGGGTCGGGAGATCGAGCAGCCGCTGGACCTGGGAGGCCAGCAAGTCGACCGCCAGGCTTCGATCGGCATCGCTTGCGCGCCGGATCACGCCAACGACGTTGAACGCCTGCTGGCGCGCGCCGAGATGGCCATGTACGCGGCCAAGCAACGCAAAGAGGCGGCCATGGTCTACGACCCCGCCTTCGACACCGACAGCGAGCAGAACCTGTCGCTGCTGTCCGAGCTCCGACACGCCTGCCTGAATGGCGAGCTGCGCCTGCACCTGCAGCCCCAGGTCGGCTTGCGCGACGGCGCCATCACCGGTGCCGAAGCCTTGCTGCGCTGGGAACACCCGCAGCGCGGCATGGTGCGACCGGTCGACTTCATCCCGCAGGCCGAAGACACGCCGCTGATCCGCGACCTGACCCTGTGGGTGTTCGAAGCCGTGGCGAAAGAGCAGCAGGCGCTGCAGGCTTTGGGCCTGCAGCGCATCTCGATCAACCTGTCCGCCCGCGACCTGATGGACCTGGACCTACCCGCCAAGCTGGACACGCTGCTGCAGCGCCACGGCGCCAGCGCGCAGGGCCTCTGCCTGGAGACCACCGAGAGCGCCGTGATGGGCGACATCACCCGCGCGCGCCAAACCCTGGCCCGGCTGGCCGAGCGCGGCTACCAGCTCTCGATCGACGACTTCGGCACCGGGCACTCGTCGATGGAGTACCTGAAAGAGCTGCGCGTCAACGAACTGAAGATCGACATGGCCTTCGTGCGCGGCATCCAGAGCGACCCGCGCAACGAAAGCATCGTGCGCGCGATGGTCGATCTTGGCCACGCGCTCGACCTCACGGTGGTGGCCGAGGGCGTGGAGAACGCCGACATCGCCAGCCGCTTGGCGGCCATCGGTTGCGACGAAGGCCAGGGCTGGCACTACGCCAAGCCGATGCCGCCCGAGGCCTTGCGCACCTGGCTGCACAACTTCCAGGCCACGCGGCGCGGCGCGGAAACAAGCACTGACAACTGATACCGCCGCGTCATGCGGCTGCCATGGGCACTTCCTAGCGTGGCGGGTAACGGCACTCGAAGCCGTTGCCCCTTCCACTTTCAGAAAGTGCTCCATGCGATTCCTTGCCACCACCGGCCTGCTGTTGAGCCTCATCGGCACCAACGCCTGCGCCACCCCGACGGCCGAGTTCGAACGCCAGCACCGCGGTGCCAGCGCCCGCGTTGAACTGGGCCAGCGCCCCTACTTCTTGGTCGACGACATGCGCGAAGGCGCACTCAAAAGCCGCTTGCAGCAGTGCGCCCGCCGCGGCGATTTTTCGCCCCGCGATTTCTCGATCGGCCACCGTGGTGCACCGCTGCAGTTTCCCGAGCACACGGTGGAGAGCTACACCGCCGCGGCGCGCATGGGCGCCGGCATCGTGGAATGCGACGTGACCTTTACCAAGGACAAAGAACTGGTTTGCCGCCACGCGCAGAACGACCTGCACACCACCACCAACATCTTGGTCACGCCCTTAGCGGCCAAGTGCACCAAGCCGTTCACACCGGCCACGTTTGACGCCAGCGGCAAGCAGCTGACCCCGGCCAGCGCCGAGTGCCGCACCAGCGACATCACGCTGGCCGAGTTCAAGACCTTGCGCGG
>CAZAIR010000221.1:0-5152 GCA_964485225.1 uncultured Burkholderiaceae bacterium | reverse complement strand
TACTTGTCCTTGACGTAGTCGATCACCCGGTCGCGGTTGCCCTGGCAGAAGTCGATGTCGAAGTCGGGCATCGACACGCGGTCCGGGTTCAGGAAGCGCTCGAACAGCAGGTTGTAGCGCAGCGGGTCGAGGTCGGTGATCTTCAGCGCGTAGGCCACCAGCGAGCCGGCGCCCGAGCCGCGGCCGGGGCCGACCGGGCAGCCGTTGTTCTTGGCCCAGTTGATGAAGTCGGCCACGATCAGGAAGTAGCCCGGGAAGCCCATCTTGTTGATGGTCGTCAGCTCGAACTCCAGCCGCTCCACATAGGTGGGCCGCGCCGTGGTGCGGGCCTCCTCTTTCGGGTAGAGGTGAGCCAAGCGCTTGTCCAAACCTTCGAAGCTGAGCTGGCGGAAATAGTCGGCCATCGGCATCGGCGTGCCATCAGCCAACAGCGGCGTCGGGAAGTCGGGCAACTGCGGCTTACCCAGCACCAAGGCCAGGCTGCAGCGCTCGGCAATCGCCACGGTGTTGGCCAAAGCGCTGGGGATATCGGCAAAGCGCTCAGCCATCACCGCTTGGCGCTTGAAGCACTGGTCGGCGGTGAATCGCTTGACGCGCTTGGGGTTGTCCAGCGTCTCGCCCTCGGCCACGCACACGCGCGCCTCGTGGGCATCGAACTCGTCTTCGTTCAAAAACTGCACCGGGTGGGTGGCCACCACGGGCAAACCCAGGCGCGCGGCCAACTGGCAGCTCGCCCGCACCAAGCCCTCATGATGCTGTCCCTGCACGCGCTGAAGCTCAATGTAAAACCGCCCAGGGAATGCCACGGCCAAGGCCTGCGCCGCAGCTTCAGCCCGCGCAGGCTCTCGCACCGCCATGCCGAGCGGGCCGTGGGCAAAACCACTCAGGCAAATCAAGCCTTCACTGAGCTCCGTCAGCCACTCGGCTTTCAAGCAAGCTTGGTTGCGGATCACGTTGCCCAGCCACGCACGGCTCAGCAACTCGCACAGGTTCAGATAGCCCTTCGTGTTCTGCACCAGCAGCAGCACCCGGGCCGGCTGCGGCGCCAAGGTACCTGGGGCAGGCACGGTGTCGGGCTCCAGCCAGCAGTCGGCACCCAGGATGGGCTTCACGCCCTTCTTGCGCGCCGCCTTGTAGAACTTCACTGCGCCAAAAAGGTTGCCCAGGTCGGTGAGCGCCATTGCCACCTGGCCATCCTTGGCAGCCGCCTTGACGACCTCGTCAATCCGCGTGATGCCGTCAACGACGGCGAATTCAGAGTGGAGGCGAAGGTGGCAAAAGGCAGAAGCGGTCACGGGCATGGATCCATTGTCACCAGCACGGCCCGTGCTCGGCATGAGCCACAAGACCGGGCAGAAAGCAAAAAGCCCGGCATCTCTCGATACCAGGCTTGTGCTGTTTTCTCATTGGTCGGGGCGAGAGGATTCGAACCTCCGACCCCTTGCACCCCATGCAAGTGCGCTACCAGGCTGCGCTACGCCCCGACTGAGCCCGCCAGTATAGCCTAATCCCCGAGCTCTTCTCTGACTCGCTCCAACTCGAAACGCAACTCGGCCCAGCTCAGCGGCTCTTCTGGTCGTGCATCCGTGGGTCGCAGTTCCACCGACTGCGCGAGTGCATCGCCCAACTGGTTGCGTGCGCCGCTGATGGTGAAGCCTTGCTCGTACAGCAGATCGCGGATGCGGCGCACCAGCAGCACTTCGTGGTGCTGGTAGTAGCGGCGGTTGCCACGGCGCTTTTGCGGGCGCAGTTGAGTGAACTCCTGCTCCCAGTAGCGCAGCACGTAAGGCTTGACGCCACACAACTCACTCACCTCACCGATGGTGAAGTACCGGCGAGCCGGAATGGCGGGCAACTGGGTCTTCTCCATGGCGAGTGGCTTCGCTCAGCAAACAGGGCGGCAGATGCTAGCTGTCTGAGCCGGACGCTGGTGCATCACCTTGCACCTGGTCTTTCAGCTTTTGGCTGGCATGGAAGGTCACCACCTGGCGGGCATCGATGGGGATCGACTCACCGGTGCGCGGGTTGCGGCCGGGGCGTGCAGCTTTGCGACGCAAGCCGAAGTTACCGAAGCCACTGAACTTGACCTCACGGCCGCGCGTGAGGCTGTCGGTCATGAGGTCGAAAAACGCTTCGACCAGGTCCTTGGACTCGCGCTTGTTCAAGCCGAGCTTGTCGAAAAGCAACTCTGACAGCTCAGCCTTGGTCAGCGTCGGCGCCTCGATCGAAGACAACAGCGCCGAGGGTTGAATCGGATCGTTCATACGCTTTGCAACTCCATGTCATCCGCGGCGGCGGGCGCCGACGCGGGTTTGCAGGCTGGCGGTGACAGCGGCCATGGCCTGTTCGATGCGTTCGTCGGTCAGCGTGGCGCTCTCGTCTTGCAGCTCGATGCGCAGCGCCAAGCTGCGTTCGCCCGCGGCCAGGTCGGCCGTGGGTTGGGCGGGCTTGAAGACGTCGAACAAGCGGGCGCTTTGCACGATGGGGTCGTTGGCGGCGGCCACGGCGGCCATCAGCGCGTCGTGGGTCACGCCCTCGCCCACCACCACGGCCAGGTCGCGCAGCGCGGCCGGGTGGCGCGGCAAGGTCTTGGCGGCGGGCACGGGACGCTGCAGCAGCGCGTCCAAGTCCAGCTCGAACAGCACCGGGGCCTGGGGCAGCTCGTAGCCCTGGCGCCAGCGCGGGTGCAACTCACCGACCCAGCCGATGGGCTGGCCGTCCAGCTCCACGCGGGCGCTGCGGCCCGGGTGCAGCGCCGGGTGCTCGGCCGCCACGAAGGTGGCGCGGCGCGGGGCCAGCAGGGCCTCCACGTCGCCCTTCACGTCGAAGAAATCGACCTGGCGGTCCTTGCCACCCCACTGCAAACCGTCCAGCGGGCCGTAGGCCAAGCCGGCCACACGGCGGGGCTGGCGCAGACCGGCCACGTCCAAGGCGCCGTCGGTCGCGCTGGCGTCGCGCAGGAACACGCGGCCGGTTTCGAACAAGCGCACACGCGGCGCGCGGTGGGCCAGGTTGTGGCGCAGCACGGCGATCAAGCTGCCCAGCAGCGACGAGCGCATGACCGACAGCGGCGCGGCGATGGGGTTGAGCACGCGCACCGGGTCGGTGTTGCCCGCCAGCTCGCGCTCCCAGCGCTCTTCGACGAAGCTGAAGTTGATGGTCTCTTGGTAGTCCAGGTCCACCAATTGACGGCGCAGCAGGCTCAAGGGGCGCACGCGCTCCGGCAGCACGCGCGGCACCACCGGGCCCAAGGGCGCGGCGTCGTCCAAGCGGTGCAGGCCCAGCACGCGGATGACCTCTTCGATCAGGTCTTCCTCGATCTGGATGTCGTGGCGCCAGCTCGGCGGCGTGACGGTCAGCGTGCCCTCGCCTTCCGTGAAGGCAAAGCCCAGGCGCTGCATCACCTGCACGCACTCCGCCTGGGTGACCGGGATGCCCAAGATCTTGGCGGCACGGGCCACGCGCAGGGTCACCGGCTTGGCCTCGGGCAGGCGCAGGGTTTGGTCGTCCAGCGGGCCGGCTTGGCCGCCGCAGATCTCGAGCACCAGCGCGGTGATGCGCTCGATGTGCTCGGCGATGCTGGCGGGGTCGACGCCGCGCTCGAAGCGGTGGGCGGCATCGGTGCTGAAGTTGTAGCGGCGGGCACGGCCTTGGATGGCCTCGGGCCACCAGAAGGCGGCCTCGATGTAGACGTTGCGGGTGTCGTCGCCCACGGCGGTGCTGTCGCCGCCCATGATGCCGGCCAAGGACTCGACCTGCTGCGCGTCGGCGATGACGCCCACCTTCTCGTCCAGCGTGACGGTGTTGCCGTTGAGCAGCTTGAGCGTCTCGCCCGCACGGCCCCAGCGAACTTGCAGCCCGCCGTGCACCTTGTCGAGGTCGAACATGTGCGAGGGGCGGCCCAGCTCGAACATCACGTAGTTGGAGATGTCGACCAGGGCCGACACCGAGCGCTGCCCGCAGCGGGCCAGGCGCTCGACCATCCAGGCCGGCGTGGCGGCCTTCGGGTTGACGCCACGCACGATGCGACCGGCGAATCGGCCGCACAGCTCGGGCGCGTCGACCTTCACGGGCAGCTGGTCGGCGATGGCAGGGGCCACAGGCGCCATGGCCGGCAGGGTCAGCGGCGCGCCGGTCAGGGCCGACACCTCGCGGGCCACGCCCATCACCGACAGCGCGTGGCCCAGGTTGGGCGTGAGCTTGAGGGTGAACAGCTGGTCGTCCAGCGCCAGGTGCTCGCGGATGCTTTGGCCCACAGGGGCGTCGGCCGCCAACTCCAGCAGGCCGCCATGGTCGGTGCTCAGGCCCAGCTCGCGGGCCGAGCACAACATGCCGAAGCTCTCGACGCCGCGCAGCTTGCCCACCTTGATCTTGAAGGCCTTGCCGTCTTCACCAGGCGGCAACTCGGCCCCGACGGTGGCCAGCGGCACCTTGATGCCCACGCGGGCGTTCGGCGCACCGCAAACGATCTGGAGCAGTTCGGCGCCGCCAGCGTTGACCTTGCACACGCGCAGGCGGTCGGCATCGGGGTGCTGGGCGGCCTCGACGATCTCGGCCACGACCACGCCGCTGAACGGCGGGGCCACGGGTTGGCGCTCCTCGACCTCGAAGCCCGACAGGGTCAGCAGGTCGGCCAGTTGTTCGCTGCTCAGCGCGGGGTTGCAGAAGCTGCGCAGCCAGGATTCAGGGAATTGCATCTCGGAACTCGATCAACGGAACTGGGCGAGGAAGCGCAGGTCGCCCTCGAAGAACTGGCGCAGGTCGTTCACGCCGTAGCGCAGCATGGTCAAGCGATCGGGGCCCATGCCGAAGGCGAAGCCCACGTGCTTTTCAGGGTCCAAGCCGTAGTTGCGCACCACGTTGGGGTGCACCTGGCCCGAACCGGCCACCTCGAGCCAGCAGCCCTTGAGCGGACCTTCGCTGAAGGCGATGTCGATCTCGGCCGAGGGCTCGGTGAAGGGGAAGTAGCTGGGGCGGAAGCGCAGCTGCAGCGCGTCGGTCTCGAAGAAGCGGCGGCAGAAGTCGGTGAACACCGCCTTGAGGTCGCGGAACGAAACGTTCTCGCCGATCCACAGGCCTTCGCACTGGTGGAACATGGGCGAGTGCGTGGCGTCGCTGTCCACGCGGTAGGTGCGGCCCGGCGCGATGACGC
>CAZAIR010000220.1:0-5171 GCA_964485225.1 uncultured Burkholderiaceae bacterium | reverse complement strand
GGCGAATCGCAGTACGCGTTCCAGGTCACCCTGCGCTACGAGTTCTGATCGACCCGATCCGACCGACAAGGCCCGCCTCGGCGGGCCTTTTTCATTTCAGCTCCGGGCGCCGAAGACGGCCGTGCCCACGCGCACCCAGGTCGCGCCTTCGGCTATCGCGGCCTCCAAGTCGCCGCTCATGCCCATGCTCAGGGTGTCCAGGGCCAAGCCCTCGGCCTGCAGTGAGGCCAACAGTGTGGCCAAGCGCTGGTGGGGCGCACGCTGGGCCTCCAGGGTGGTGGCGGGCGCGGGGATGCTCATCAGCCCGCGCAGGCGCAGCTGCGGCAGCTGCGCCACGGCATGGGCCAGGGCCGGCAGTTCATCAGGCGCCACACCGCTCTTGCTGGCTTCAGCGTCCACGTTCACTTGCAGGCACACCTGCAGCGGCGGCAGTTCGGGGGGGCGTTGGGCGCTGAGGCGCTGGGCCAGTTTCAGGCTGTCTACGCTGTGCACCCAGTCGAAGGCGGCAGCCACAGCGCGTGTCTTGTTGGATTGCAGCGGGCCGATCAGGTGCCAAGTGAGTTGCGGGCGCAAGTCGGCCAGGGCCTCGATCTTGGCCAGGGCCTCTTGCACGTAGTTCTCGCCGAACTGGGTTTCGCCCGCGGCCGCTGCCGCGCGAACAGCCTCTGGTGGCTGGGTTTTGCTGACGCACAGCAGGCGCACGCTGCTGGAAGGGCGCGCCGCTGCGGCGCAGGCCGATTGGATGCGGGCATGCACCAAGCGAATCGGGGTGGTGAGGTCGGGGGGCGTGGCCATAATCAGCCGAAGCCTAAGCCCTCCAACCTGTCAGCCTGCCCACCTACCGCCATGGACATCACCCAACTGCTCGCGTTCTCGGTCAAGAACAAGGCGTCGGACTTGCACCTTTCAGCCGGCCTGCCGCCGATGATCCGGGTGCACGGTGACGTGCGGCGCATCAATGTCGAGCCCTTGGACCACCGTGGGGTGCATGACATGGTGTACGACATCATGAACGACGCCCAGCGCAAGGTTTACGAAGACGTGCTGGAAGTGGACTTCTCGTTCGAGATCCAAGGCCTGGCACGCTTCCGTGTCAACGCCTTCAACCACAACCGCGGCGCTGGCGCGGTGTTCCGGACCATCCCGAGCAAGATCCTGACCCTGGAGCAGCTCAACTGCCCCAAGATCTTCGGCGAACTGGCACTCAAGCCGCGCGGCATGGTGCTGGTGACCGGCCCGACTGGCTCCGGCAAGAGCACGACCTTGGCCGCGATGGTGAACCACCTGAACGAAACCGAGTACGGCCATGTGCTGACGATCGAGGACCCGATCGAGTTCGTGCACGAGAGCAAGAAGTGCTTGGTCAACCAGCGCGAGGTGGGGCCGCACACGATGAGCTTTGCCAACGCGCTGCGTAGCGCCCTGCGCGAAGACCCTGACGCTGTGTTGGTCGGTGAAATGCGCGACCTGGAAACCATCCGCTTGGCGCTGACGGCCGCCGAAACCGGTCACTTGGTCTTCGGCACGCTGCACACCAGCTCCGCCGCCAAGACGGTGGACCGCATCGTGGACGTGTTCCCTGCGGCCGAAAAGGAGATGGTGCGCGCGATGTTGTCGGAATCGCTGGTGGCGGTGATTTCCCAGACGCTGTGCAAGCTCAAAGACGGCAGCGGCCGCGTGGCTGCGCACGAGATCATGATCGGCAACTCGGCGATCCGTAACTTGATCCGCGAGAACAAGGTGGCGCAGATGTATTCGGCCATCCAAACCGGGCAGGGCGCGGGCATGCAGACGCTCGATCAGAACTTGATCGACCTGGTGCGTCGCAACATCATCAGCCCGGCCGAGGCGCGCGGCCGAGCCAAGTCGCCCGAGAACTTCCCGGGCTGATCGTTCAGCACCGACTGGCCCACCAACACACAGCAAGGGAGCGCGCATGGAACGCGATCAGGCATCGAAATTCATCAACGATTTGCTGCGCTTGATGGTCTCGCGCAAAGGCTCGGACCTGTTCCTGACGGCGGATTTCCCGCCCGCGGTGAAGGTGGACGGCAAGATCACCAAGGTGAGCCCGCAACCGCTCACCGGACAGCACACGATTCAGCTGGCGCGAGCCATCATGAACGACAAGCAGACGGCGGAGTTCGAGCGCACGAAGGAGTGCAACTTCGCCATTTCCCCGCAGGGCATCGGCCGCTTCCGGGTCAATGCCTTCATCCAGCAGGGCAATGTCGGTTTGGTGCTGCGCACGATCCCGGCCACGCTGCCCACGGTGACCAGCCTGGACCTGCCGCCGATCTTGAAGCCGCTGGTGGAAACCAAGCGCGGCTTGATCATCTTGGTGGGGGGCACGGGCTCAGGGAAAAGCACCTCGCTGGCGGCCATGATCGATCACCGCAACGAGACCACTTACGGACACATCATCACCATTGAAGATCCGGTGGAGTTCGTGCACCCGCACAAGAACTGCATCATCACGCAGCGTGAAGTCGGCATCGACACCGACGGTTGGGACTTGGCGCTGAAGAACACGCTGCGCCAAGCGCCCGATGTGATTTTGATGGGTGAGATCCGCGACCGCGAAACGATGGATCACGCGGTGGCTTTCGCTGAAACCGGTCACCTGTGCATGGCCACCTTGCACGCCAACAGCGCCAACCAGGCGCTGGACCGGATCATCAACTTCTTCCCCGAAGAGCGCCGCCAGCAGTTGCTGATGGACTTGTCGTTGAACCTGAAGGCACTCGTCAGTCAGCGCTTGCTGCCCCGCCGTGAGGGCAAGGGTCGGGTGGCGGCGGTGGAGATTTTGATCAACACGCCCCTCATCCAGGAGTTGATCTTCAAGGGCGAGGTGGGTGAGATCAAGGACGTGATGAAGCGCAGCCGCGAGCTGGGCATGCAGACCTTCGACCAAGCCTTGTTCGACCTGTTCGAAGCTGGCAAGGTGACCTACGAAGATGCGCTGCGCAACGCCGACTCGGTCAACGACTTGCGCCTGAACATCAAGCTCAACAGCGAGCGCGCCCGTTCGGGTGACCTGTCCTCCGGCACGGAGCACATGACCATCGTTTGAGCATTGCGCCGCGGCCGGGCTCAGCGCTTCATGAGCGCGGCCAGGCGGGCGTCTTTGTCGGCCCAGAAGGCGCCCAGCCAAGCTTGGAAGCGGGCCCGGTAGGCCGCGTCGTTGCTGTAGTCGCCGTCGAGCAGATCGGTCGGGATCGGGTGCTGCTGCACCTGCACCACCACGGCGCCCATGCGGCCGCAGGCCAAGTCCCAGAAGCTGGGCGTACCGTCGGGGTAAGCCAACGTCACGTCCAGCAGCGCCTCGAACTGGTGGCCCATGGCGTGCAGTGCCAGCGCCAGCGCGCCCGCTTTGGGCTTGAGCAAGTGCTCATACGGCGATTGCTGGCGTGCATGCTTGGCCGCCGTGAAGCGCGTGCCTTCGGCGAAGTTCATGACGCTGGTGGGCACCAGCGCGAAGCGCTCGCAGCTGCGGCGCGTGGTGGCGCGGTCTTGTTCGCGCAGGGCCGGGTTCTTTTTCAGCTGCGCCTCGGTGTGGCGGCGCATGAAGGGGAAGTCCAGCGCCCACCAAGCCAGGCCGATGACCGGCACCCAGATCAGCTCTTGCTTGAGGAAGAACTTGAGCATCGGGATGCGGCGGTTGAACACGCGTTGCAGCACGAAGATGTCGACCCATGAGCGGTGGTTGCAATTCACCAGGTACCACCCGCCCAGCCGGAGGTCGGCTGCGATATCGATCCGCCAGGGCTTGCGCTCGAACCAGCCGATCCAGGTGCTGTTGCAGGCGATCCAGTTGGCGGCGATGGCGTTGAGCACCGGGTCCAGGCGCCGACGCAAAGCCATCACGGGCACCAGCAGCTTGAGCAGGGCCAACATCAGCAAGGGGGTGCACCAGAACACGGTGTTCAGGGCCAGCAGCAGGGCACTGAGTAGGCCCAACACGGGTGAAAAAACAGCTCTCATGCGCTGAGCTTACAAGCCCAGGAAGACGCGCATCCGCTCCAGTTCGTCGTCCAGCGCGGCGTCAAACCCAGCATCGCGCGGGGGCTGACCGCTGACAAAGCCGGTTTCGGCCTGCAGCTGGCCGCCCACCACACGCAGGTTCGCCCAACCCACCACTTCGTCGCGCCACAACAGGGGCATGGCGTAATGGCCGCGCAAACGCTTGGGCGCAGGCGTGTATGCCTCGAAGCGGTAGGCCCAGCCCCACAGCAGCTCAAAGCGTCGCCGGTCCCACACCACGGGGTCGAAGGGCGCCAGCAGTCGCACCCGGCTGGGAATGCGCCAGCCGATGCACGGGTTCTCTTCCGCCGGCCAGTACCAGTCGATGCCATCCACCTTCGCGTGGGCCAACCGCGCTTTGGCGCGTGCCAGGGTGGGCTTGCGCAGGTGCAGCCATTGGTAGGCGGCGGCATACAGCATGCTGATCAGCATCGACAAGCTGCTGGCCGGCAGGGGCGCGTACTTCTGCACCAGCGCGTCGGCCATCGCGTCCATCGCCGCTTGCGGGTCTTGCGGGGCGGGCCAAGGCTCGGCCAGTCCGTAAACGCGGGTACCTTGCTCGCGCCGCACCACGTTCAGGTGGCCGCGGTAGTGCAAGCCGTCCAGCAGCTCGGTGCTCAAGCGGCTGTCGCCACCGAACCAGTTCTTGACCTTGCCGTGCCCGAGCGCGGCATCCACATCGGCGGGGTGGGCTTGACCCAGCCGTCGCACCTCGTCCAGCACCGCTTGCGCCTGCCGGCGGCGGGCGGCATCCCACACGCGGCGGGCGCTGCGCGGGTGCATCAGCTGGCGCAGCGCGGGCGTGACGAAGCCGTAATTGATGAAGAAGTCTTCTTGCAGGCCGGTGTCGGGGTACCGGCGCTCCAGGTCGCCTGCGCAGTAGCCGCGCACCCGGTGGCGCAGCGTCAAGTCTTGTGCGCGGGCCGGTGCACGCAGTGGGTCCGCTTGGACGAAGCCCCCGAGTCGCTCCACGGCGTCGGTCAAGCCGGTGGGTGCAAACAGGCTGCGGGCCACTGCGTGGCGACGCAGGTCGTGCAGCGTGGGGTGGCGCTCAGGCACCGCGCAACAGATCGCGCTGTTCGTCGGTATCCATCTGCATGTCGAAGCTGAAGAAGCGGTTGCGGCCACGGGCCTTGGCTGCATAGAGG
>CAZAIR010000219.1:0-5173 GCA_964485225.1 uncultured Burkholderiaceae bacterium | reverse complement strand
TCATGGTCACGGGCAGCCACAACCCGAAGGACTACAACGGCTTCAAGATGGTGCTGGCTGGTCGTGCCGTCTACGGTGAAGAGATCCAAGGGCTGCTGCGCCGCATTCAAGCCGAGGACTACAGCAAGGGCAAGGGCCGGTACGCCAAGATGGACATCGGCGCCGAATACCTGGCCCGTGTCGTGGGTGACGTGAAGCTCGCTCGGCCGATGAAGATTGTGGTGGACAGCGGTAATGGCATCCCGGGTGCTTCGTCGCCGGCCATCCTGCGGGCACTGGGCTGCGAAGTCATCGACATCTACAGCGAAGTCGATGGCGATTTCCCCAACCACCATCCGGACCCCAGCAAGCTGGAGAACCTGGAAGACCTGAAAAAGATCGTTCACGCAACCGGGGCCGAGCTGGGCCTGGCATTTGACGGCGACGGCGACCGTCTGGGCATCGTCACCAAGGACGGCAAAGTGATCATGCCGGACCGCCAGCTGATGGTGCTGGCCCGCGACATCCTGAGTCGCCAAAAGGGCGCCCAGATCATTTTTGACGTCAAGTGCACGCAGCGCTTGGCGCCCTGGATCAAGAAGCACGGCGGCAAGCCGCTGATGTGGAAAACCGGCCACTCGCTGGCCAAGGCCAAGCTGAAGGAAACCGGCGCACCCATCGCGGGTGAGCTGTCGGGGCACATCTTCTTCAGTGAGCGCTGGTATGGCTTTGACGACGCTCTGTATACCGCCGCGCGCATGCTTGAGGTGTTGAGCCGCGAGAAAGATCCGAGCAAGCTGCTCAACAGCCTGCCCGACAGCGTGAACACGCCAGAGCTCAATGTGCCTTGCGCCGAGGGCGAACATCACGCGGTGGTTGCCAAGCTGCTGGAGGTGGCGAAGTTCCCGAATGCCAAGGAAGTCATCACCATCGACGGTCTGCGTGTCGAGTACGCCGATGGCTTCGGCTTGGTGCGTGCCTCCAACACGACGCCCGTGCTGGTGCTGCGCTTCGAGGGCCATAACCAGGCTGCGCTGGACCGCATCCAAGACGAGGTGTTGACGCAACTCAAGCTCGTCAAGCCGGACATCACCTTCCAAGCCGGCCACTGAGCGAGCGATCTTGAACCCCAAGCGGGCGCTCGGCCTGTGGGGCTGGGCCATGCGAGTGGTCAGCCCCGTGCTGCTGGCCCGCTGGTGGTGGCGGGGGCGTCAGGAACCGGGCTACCGTTTGGCTTTGGCCGAGCGCCTGGGGCATTACAGCGGCCAGGCGCAGGCAGGTGCGGTGTGGGTACACGCCGTGAGCTTGGGTGAGACGCGCGCCGCGACGCCTTTGATCGAGGCCTTGCGCCAGCAAAGCCCAGGCTTGCGCTTGTTGCTCACCCACACCACCGCGACAGGCCGTGCAGCGGGGGCGGAGCTGCTGCGTGCCGGAGATGCGCAGTGCTGGTTGCCCATCGACACCCCTGGCAGCGTGCGCCGGTTTTTGGCCCATTGGCAACCCGCTGTGGGCGTGCTGATGGAAACCGAGGTGTGGCCGCAGTTGCAGGCCGCGGCTGCCCAAGCCGGTGTGCCTACCGTGCTGGCCAACGCCCGCCTGAGTGCGCGCAGCTTGCGTCGCGGGCAGCGGTTTGCCAGCCTGATGCGTCCCGCCGCAGCGCGTTTGAGCGCTGTGCTGGCGCAAACCGAGGGCGATGCCCAGCGTCTGCGCCAAATGGGCGCGGCCAACGTGCAAGTGGCGGGCAATCTGAAGTTTGATTTGCAGCCCGATGCCGGCTTGCTGGCCCAGGGCAGGGCCTGGCGGCGGGCTTGCAGCCAGCGGTCGACCTTGATGTTGGCGGTCAGCCGGGAGGGTGAGGAAGCCCAGATCTTGCGGGCTTGGACCGCGCTCCCGGCAGGCTCACGACCGCGCTTGCTCGTCGTGCCCCGGCACCCCCAGCGCTTTGATGAAGTGGCGGAGTTGTTTCGTCGTTCAGGTTTGAACACAAGCCGGCGTTCCACCTGGGGCGAGGCCCCGCAGGATGCGGATGTGTGGGTGGGTGACAGCCTTCGGGAGATGCCGCTGTACTACGGACTGGCCGACGTGGCTTTGCTCGGCGGCAGCTTTGAACCGCTGGGTGGGCAGAACCTGATTGAGGCCGCAGCCTGCGGCACGCCCCTGGTGATGGGGCCACACACCTTCAACTTCGAGCAAGCAGCAGCTGGCGCATTGGAGGCTGGCGCTGCGCTGCGGGCGCCCGACATGTCAACGGCCGTGGAGATGGCACTGCAACTGCTTCGCACGCCGCAGCAGCGGGAGTGTGTAGCCGAGGCTGGCGTTCGCTTTGCCCAAGCCCATCAGGGGGCAGCCGCGCGCATGGCGGCTGCCGTGCTGGGTCATTCGTCGTTGCGGAATACGAGCTTGATTTCGAACGTTTCCTTCTGACCGCCGGTATCGAAGCGCCACTCCATCAGCGCTGCGATGGAGGCCTTGTCGAACACGCGACGCGGTTCGGCGTCCAGGATCTCGACGTTGCTCACCTTGCCATCGGCTTCGATCGTCAGTTTGGCTCGCACCGTACCGGCGTTGACGCCCTTGCGGGCCGCCTCGCCAGGGAACTCTGGCGGCACTTTCTTGATCACCTTGGGCGCGGCAACAGCCCCCAAGCTCATGGAAAGACCGATGGCGAGCAGAAGGGTGCGAAATTTCATGGACGACCTCCGTGTTTTCAAGGTTTGATGCGAAAGAAACCAACCGACTCGCGCAGCCGTGCTGAGCTGTCGGCCAAGGCCTGGGTGGTGCGGTTCAGCTCCGTCACCAGGCGTGTGTTTTGTTGGGTGCTGCGGTCGAGTTCGTTCATGGCCTCGTTGACCACCCGAACCCCGCCGGCCTGTTCCTGGGCGCTGGTCGAAATTTCTTCAATCAGCTGTCCCATGTTGTTGACTTCATCGACCACCGAGCGGATGGCGCCGCCCGCGTTGTTGACCAAGTTGGTGCCGCTTTCCACCTTCACTGTGGACTCGCCGATCAACACCTTGATCTCCTTGGCGGCCCCGGCTGCGCGCGAGGCCAAGGCTCGCACCTCGGATGCCACCACAGCGAAGCCGCGGCCGTGCTCGCCGGCCCGGGCGGCTTCGACCGCCGCATTCAAGGCCAGGATGTTGGTTTGGAAGGCGATGCCATCGATCACGCCAATGATGTCGCCGATCTTGCGCGAACTGGCACTGATCTCTTGCATGGTGGAGACCACTGCGCCCACCACTTGACCGCCATTGGAGGCCGATGAACGGGCGTGGCTGGCGATGTCCGACGCCTTGCGCGTCAAGTCGCTGGCAGCGCTCAGGTTGGCGGCGATTTGCTCCACGGAGGCGGCAGTGGTTTGCAGGCTGGCCGATGCGCGCTGAGTGCGCTCCGACAAGTCATCGTTGCTGGCAGCAATGGTTTGGGCGTAGCTTGTCACGTCCTGCGCAGCGTTGGCCACGTTGGCGACCACGCCCGAAAGGGTTGCTTGCATTTCCTGCATCGACTGCAGCATCTGCCCGATCTCGTCGTTGCCGATGCTGGGGATGGTGTGGTGCAGGTGCCCATCGCGGATCGCTTCGGCCGCCGACTTGGCGGCTTGAACTGGGCGCACGATGCTGGCAGCAATGGCCCAACCACCCAGCACACCCACCACCAACCCCAAGGCGACCAAGACCACGGTGACCATCATGGCGCGGGTTGCAAGCTCAGACCCTTCGGCCGCCAAGCTGCTGGCTGCGGTGTTTTGCAGCTCGACCATGCCCTTGAGACTCTCTTGGTAGGCGTTTTGCGCGGGCCGCACATCGGCGATCAAGCTCTCGCGTGCCTCCTCGGGTGTGCCGTCCTTTTGCAGCGCGCGGAACTTCTTGATGGCGGCGACAAAGCGCTGCTCGCGCGCCTTCAACTCCACCAGCAAGGCCTTCTCTGTTTCGCTGCTGACCCTGTTGGTCAAGCTGGACAGCTCTTTCTCGGTGGTATCCAACGCGGTGTCGATGGCGGTTTGCTGTCGCTTGATCTGGTTGGCTGAATCCAGCAACAGCAAATCACGGGCGGCCCTGGCCATGATGTTGACTTGGCTTTCCAGGGACTGGACGTTGGCGATCTTCACCAAGCTGGTGTTGGCCGTGGTGTCGAGGTCTTTGGCCAAACGCGAGGCCGATGTGATGCCCCAGAGGCCGATCGCAAGCATCAAAACGATCAACACCCCAAAGCTCAAGGCGAGCCGGTGGCTGACGCGCATGCGGGACAGAAAAGCCATGAACGCGAGATCTGGTTGCACGAGATTTCGCGAATGTAGCGGCGCTGATTGGCCCCGCGCCTCTGAAAAACACCGGAGTGCGGCGAATTGCCGCTGATCACGCGTTGCTGGTGGCCCGAACCTCTGCCAGCGAGGTGATGCCTTGCAGCACCTTCACGATGCCGTCTTGGCGCAAGGTGCGCATGCCCTGCGATAGACCGATGCGCTGGATCTCCTCAGCACGTTGTCCGGTTTGGATGGCTTGCCGCACTTCGCGCGACACCACCAACAGTTCATGCAGGCCCGCACGGCCCTTGAAGCCGCTGTTCTCGCAATGCGAGCAGCCGGGGCTGTGGTACTTCAACACCTGCCCTTTGGGGGCGTAGTTCTCCAGCCAGTCGCCCAAGATGTCTTGGCGGCTGGGCCGACCTTCCTTCGGCAGCAGGTGCAGGTAGTCGTCGATCAGTTCATCGCGTTCAGCCACCGGCATCGGCACCTCCTGGCGGCAGTGGCTGCACAGGCGTCGTACCAAGCGCTGCGCCAGCACAGCCAGCAGTGAGTCGCCGAAGTTGAAGGGGTCGGCCCCCATGTCGAGCAAGCGGGTGATGGTCTCTGGGGCGCTGTTGGTGTGCAGGGTGCTGAGCACCAAGTGCCCCGTGAGGGAAGCCTCGATAGCGATCTCGGCCGTCTCTTGGTCGCGGATTTCGCCCACCATGATGACGTCGGGGTCGGCCCGCAGGAAAGCGCGCAGCGCCTTGGCGAAGGTCCAGTCGATCTTGGGGTTGACTTGCACCTGACGCAGTCCGGCTTGGGTGATCTCGACCGGGTCTTCCGCAGTCCAAATCTTGCGCTCGGGTGTATTGATGCGACCCAGCACGGAGTGCAGGGTGGTCGTTTTGCCGGAGCCAGTAGGCCCCACGCACAGCACCATGCCGTAAGGGCGCTCAATGGCCTCAG